>NZ_JARWRU010000320.1 GCF_029867845.1 Nocardia farcinica
CCCCCCCCCCCCCCCCCCCCCCCCCCCCCCCCCCCCCCCCCCCCCCCCCCCCCCCCCCCCCCCCCCCCCCCCCCCCCCCCCCCCCCCCCCCCCCCCCCCCCCCCCCCCCCCCCCCCCCCCCCCCACGCCCCTGCCTCGAGCGAGCCCCCCCGCTCATCGACGCCCTCGGTCGCGGCCTCTACTTCGAGGACCAGCGCCTTGCGTCTCCCGCCGCCGAAACCGCGCCACCCGCCCCACCTTCCGTGAGCACTACGCCCACGCCCTCTGGTCCCCGGATCTGGAGCCGAGCCGGCCCTGAGCCGCCGGTCGGACGAGGGCCTGGCTACACCGGGTCGATCCCCCCGGCGCAGGCCGAGGGACTCGAGCGCCGCTGATCCGGTGACAACCCCGCTGGGCGAAGCCGCCGCCGCTCTGCGGTTCCTCCAGCCGGGGTGTTCCAGGTGGGTCAGGGGGATGCGGCGAAGTAGGCGCGGACGACTCCCATCACCGTCGGCGGCGGGAAATCCTCGGTGGGCGAACCCATCTCGCCCACCATGACCGTCCACTGGTTGCTGCTGGTGTCGACCGCGTGCACGTCGTCGGTCAGCACGACGTAGTCGCGATCCCGGCACGCGTAGGCGCCGGTCAGCCCGTCCGAGCGGGCGCCCCACGCGCCGCCGTGCCGGAGGAAGCAATGCGCGCCGTCCTCGAGTTCGATCCACTCCGGCTGCGGATCGTCGGCGGGTGGCACAGTGGGCAGCGCTTCAGCGACCCGATACGGCGTGTATGTGCGCTCCCAGACGTCCACCGCGCAGGTCAGCGTCGTGCGGTCGGGATGGATCCAGCAGGTGTGGGCGACCTGGGCGGTGGACCCGCACTCGACGATGTCGGTCCCGAGCGACGACATCGAGGGGTAAGGGCCGGACCGCGGGTAGCGGCAGTCGACCTCCATCCGGCTCGTATCGCGCGGGTTCCAGCCGGGAAGCGGGTCACCGGAGCGGTCGACGGGCGTCACCTCGAGGATCTCGGTGTCGGGCACCGGGCGCGTGACGATGATCTGGTAGCCGTCGCCGTCGATGCGCTCGAACGCGCCGACGAAGCCGTCGATCGCGGTCCGCACACCGTTCACCACCCACAGCAGCGGGGCGACGACGACCGACAGCAGCGGCCCGAGATCCGCGTCTTCCAAGGCCGGCGCCGCGCAGTCGAGCGCCATGTTCAGCGCCGCGGCGAAGAACTGCGTCAGCTCATCCACGTCATCGAGGTCCGAGGACGACGCCATCCTGCTGAACGAGCTCAGACAGGTCGCGCCCTCCATGGCGGCGAGGAACTTGTCGGCCGCCGCCCGCCCGCCGACCCGCTCGATCGCCATCGCGTAGGTGCCGACGCCGAAGTCGAGCGCGGTCAGCAGATAGCTCGCCGGATGCGGTTTGACCATCACGCCGTCGGTGCCGCGGCTGCCGATCAGGTCGAACTCGATCTCGCTGCCGGGCGGCAGCAGCTCCACCCGGTTGCTCTTCAGGCTCGGCGCCGGACGCAGCAGCTCGGCCGCCCAGCCGATCCAGTCCTTGCGGTCGGTGGCTGCCACTTCGAATCCCGGGGTGTACTCCACCGCCACGCCGTAGCCGCGCGCGTTCACCACTTTCAGCAGCGGCGAGCGCTCGTCCTGGCCGAGGCACCAGTACACCCGCTTGCCCTGGTCACTGGTCGCGTCGAAGCCCGCCTTGCGCACGTCGTACTCACCCGGGCAGCTCGGCGGCGAGCCGTGGCCGAGGCTCGCGAGGTCGTCGAAGCGCGCGCCCAGCCACTGTGTCGCGGCGTCGGCGATGTCCTTCCAGCGCTGCACCACCCAGTGCGAGAAGTGGTCGGTGGTGACGACCACCTGGCCGTTCTCGTAGCGCACATCGGTGGCCGGGGTCGGCTCGCCGTCGGGGGCATCGGCATAGGTGACCACCGGGATCGGCTCACCCGGCTCCAGCTCACCGATCGGGAAACGCAGCGTGACCGGCGCGGTGAGTTCGGCGCCGTCGAGGTCGATCGACCACCCGGCACGCCCGTCCGGCGTACTCGCCGGCGTGATGCGCAACTCGCCGGACGTGTCGACCGAGGTGCCGGGGATCTCGACGGTCACCCCGCCGTCGGCGGAACTGCCCGTTGTCTGCTGCCCCGGCGCCACCGCGACCTTCTCGGCCTCCGGCCCCCGCGAACACCCGGCCAGCACCAGGACCGCGCACAGGACGGCGACGACAACTGCCCGGAACGCGGATCGATCCCACTTCACTTCGGCGACAGTAGCCGAAGAGTTGCACGGCAGTACCGGTCAGTCGATGAATTTCATCTGTTCGTCCGACACCCACCCGGCCGGGTGAGTGTCGCTCAGCCCGCCCGCTGCTCGCCGTGGCCGGGGCACCACTGTTCGGCGGGCACGCTCGCCCGCACTTCCTCCACGTGCTGGCCGCAACCGGCCCAGGTGGTCTTGCCGCAGGTCGAACAGGGGGCGGGCTGGCACATCGTCGCTTCTTTCCTCCGGGTCGTCCCGGATGTGGGTCAGGCGGTGGCTCCCGGGCGGGGACGCACCACGATGATCGGGGTCTCGGTTCCGTGCAGCACGGCCTGGCCGACCGAACCGAGGGTCATGCCGGGGAATCCGCCGCGGCCGTGGCTGCCCACCACGACCAGACGCGCCGATTCCGCGGCTCGCAACAGCAGTACGGCCGGGCGCTGCTCCTCGACGAGTCGCTCGACCACGACATCAGGGTAGCGTTCGGCGTATCCGGCCAGGTTCTGCGCCACCAACGCCTCGGCCTCACCCTGCATCTCCTCGCGCGAGAGGTAGCGGCCGAACTCCGACCAGCCGTGCACGGCCACCAGTTTCGCCCCGGCCGCGTCGGCCTCCTCGTAGGCAAGCGCGATGGCGGCGCTGCTGACCGGCGAACCGTCCACCCCGACCACCACCGGTCCCTCGGGCGCCGGCTCGTGCTCGGGGATCACCGCCACCGGCGACTCGGCGTGCCTGGCCAGGGCCGTGCTCACCGAGCCGAGCAGCGCCCGCCGGAACGCGCCGAGCCCCCGGCTGCCGACCACGACCAGATGCGCTTCCTCGGACCGGCGCAGCAGTTCGGGAATCGGCGCGGAGATCACCACCGAGGATTTGGTGGTCAGCTCGCCGATCGGGGCGGCGGCTTTGCGGGCGGTCTCGGCGGCCTCCGCCACGATCGGTTTGGCCGCCTCGATGCTGGTCTCGTTGTCGACCGGGCCGGCGAAGCCGGGGTCGAAGCTGACCGGCATGCCGATCGCGTACACCAGGTGCAGTGGCCGCCGGTGCCTGGCGGCGTACTCGGCCGCCCAGACGAGGGCGCGCTGGGCGGTTTCGGAGCCGTCCACTCCGACGACGACGGGCGCTTGCGTGGGGACAGACATCGGCAGCCTTTCCGCGGAGACGAGCTTCCTTGCGGGTATTCGGAGCGACCGTCCCGGTAGAGCGGTCACGCCGACCGGACATTCGGAGCATAGGCAGGCCGGGAGGCGCACCACAGGGGTCCGAGGTCCTCGGGTCCGCGCCGGAATGCCCGCCGCTTCCCGCGGCGCTCGCCCGCGGCAGGACAGCCGGGGCACACCGAGGCCGGGTCCTGTGCTGACTACCGGGTCAGTGCGCGCCGGTCAGATGCCCGGAAAGCCGCTCGTGCCGTGCCGTGGACGCCGGGTCCAGGCCGACGATCCGCGCCGTCTTGCCGCGCGTGGCGTACTTGGTGGTGATCGCGTCCAGCGTGGCCACCGTCGAGGCGTCCCAGATGTGCGCCCGCGACAGGTCGATGACCACCTCGTCCGGGTCGCCCACGTAGTCGAACTGATACACGAGATCGTTGCTGGAGGCGAAGAACAGCTCGCCGCGCACCTGGTAGACGCGGGTGGCGCCGCCGTCGTCGTCGGATTCGCCGACGGCCACCACCTCGGCGAAGCGGGCGACCCGATGGGCGAAGGCCACCATGGCGGTGAGCACGCCGCAGATCACGCCGAGCGCCAGGTTGCCGGTGAGCACCGTGACCGCGACGGTCACCAGCATGACGGTCGTCTCGGCGACGGGCATCCGCCGCAGCGTGGCGGGCGCGATCGAGTGCCAGTCCAGGGTGCCGACCGAGACCATGATCATCACCGCGACCAGCGCGGCCATCGGGATCCGCGCGACCAGCTCGCCCAGCCCGACCACCAGGAGCAGCAGGAACACACCGGCAAGGAAGGTGGAGATCCTGGTGCGCGCGCCGGAGACCTTCACATTGATCATGGTCTGGCCGATCATCGCGCAACCGCCCATGCCGCCGAAGAAGCCGGTGACGATATTGGCCACCCCCTGGCCCCAGCCCTCACGGGTCTTGTCGGAGTGGCTGTCGGTGATGTCGTCGACCAGCTTCGCCGTCAGCAGCGACTCCAGCAGGCCGACCAGCGCCATGGCCAGCGCGTACGGGCCGATGATGCGCAGGGTGTCCAGGGTGAACGGCACGTCGGGCACCAGCAGCGAGGGCAGGCTCGCCGGCAACTCGCCCTGATCGCCCACGCTCGGCACGTCCACCGCGAACAGCAGGGTCACCGCGGTCAGCACCACGATCGCCACCAGCGGCGCCGGCACCACCGTGGTCACCTTCGGCAGCAACCACACGATGAGCAGACCGGCCGCCACCATCGGATACACCAGCCACGGCACCCCGAGCAGGTGCGGGATCTGCGCCACGAAGATCAGGATCGCCAGCGAGTTGACGAAGCCGAGCATGACGCTGCGCGGGATGAACCGCATCAGTTTCGCCACACCTGCCAGGCTGAGCAGCACCTGCAGCGCACCGGCCAGGATCACCGTCGCGATCAGGTACTCCACCCCGTGCTCGGCCACGACGGGGGCCACCACCAGCGCCACCGCGCCGGTCGCCGCGGAGATCATGGCCCGGCGCCCGCCGACGAAGGCCAGCGTGACGGCCATGGTGAAGGAGGCGAACAGCCCGAGGCGCGGATCGACGCCGGCGATGATGGAGAACGAGATGGCCTCCGGGATCAGCGCCAGCGCCACCACGAGACCGGCCAGCACCTCGACGCGCAGCCTGCGCGGATCGCGCAGCGCCGTCGCCACCGACCCTTCGTCGCGCCGAGGCGTCGACTCCATCCACCACTCCGTCCGTCACGCGCGCACGCGCCACCGCGCGCGGGCGGGCCCGGCGACACGAGGCGACTGGATGCACGGAAATCAGCGGTGATCCGCGGGAACGGTCGCGGAACTCGGGCCTGTCGGCGCGGGTCCGGGACCGGCGATCACCCGGCCCGTCGAGCGTACCGCCCGGTCCGGGGCGGCTCGCAAGCCGAGACGGGCCGGGGTGGCCGACATCTCACCGCGACGGACGCGGCAGGCGCGTCACTTCCTCGGGTGCACGACCATCACCGGGCAGTGCGCGTTCTGCACCAGGTCGTTGCTGGTGGACCCGAGCAGCAGGCCGCGGAAACCGCCGCGGCCACGGCTGCCGGTCACCACCAGCTGCGCCCGCTCGGACCACTCGCGCAGGTGCTTGCGCGGCCCGGACAGGTATGTGCGAGTGGTGACCTCGAGGTCGGGGTACTTCTCGCGCCCGCCCGCCATCTGTTCGGCGAGCAACTGGTGGGCGGCCTCCTGGATGTCGCGGTCCTCGATGCCGGGCGGCAGGCCGAAGAAGCCCTCGGCGGGCAGGTCCGTCCAGGAGTGCACGGCCACCAGCGGGGCCTCGCGCTCGGCGGCCTCGGCGAAGGCCACCTCGACCGCTGCCCGGCCGTACTCGCTGCCGTCCACGCCGACCACCACCGGCAGCGGCTGCCCACTCGCATCCTGCGTTGCGGTCGGGTTCGCGCCGCGCACCACGACCACCGTCCCGGCGGCGTGCGAGGCCACCGCGATCAGAGTGGAGCCGAGATGGGCCAGGGTGCCGCCGGTGCCGGTGGCGCCGAGCACGGTCATGTGCGCGGTGGCCGAGCGGTCGATGAGCACCTTGCCCGGGCTGCCGTCCACCGACTCGGTCTCGACCTCGACCTCGGGGGCCACCGAGACGGCCAGTTCGCGGGCGCGGGCCAGCAGTTCGGCGCCGGTGTCGCGCATGGCGGTGGTCACCGGCGGCACGAACTGGGCGTAGGGCCCGAAGACGGCTGCCGCGGCGGCCACATTCACCGCGTGCACCAGCAGCAGCCGCCGCTTGCGGCGCGCGGCGGTCTCGGCGGCCCAGCGCACCGCGAGATCGCCCGCGGTGCCGTCGACACCGACCACGATCGGGGCGGAGACGAGCTTCGGATCGTGACTGGTCATGCGCGGTCCTCCCGGAGGTCGGCGGTCGTGACCTCATGCTAGGCCGGGGTCCGGCCCGCGCGCGGGAGGCCGAAAGTCCTCTCTGCACGGGTCGAAATCGCCGCGGGGGCGGCCTCCCGGCCCGCCGGGGGGCCGCCACCCCCCCGGGGGGGGGCGCCCCCCCCCGGGCGGGCGCCCCCCCCCCCCCCCCCCCCCCCGGGGCGGGG
>NZ_JARWRU010000321.1 GCF_029867845.1 Nocardia farcinica
GTCGAGCACATCGGCGCCGGTGCGCGAATCGAGGTTGCCGGTGGGTTCGTCGGCGAGGATCACCGAGGGGTCCATCAGCAGCGCCCTGGCCAGCGCCACCCGCTGCATCTGCCCGCCGGACAGCTCGGCCGGGCGATGTTCGGCGCGGTCGGCCAGCCCGACCGTGGCCAGCAGCTCGAGGGCGCGGGGGCGGGCCGTGCGCAGCCTGCCGCCGTCCAGCAGCATCGGGACGGCGACGTTCTCCCAGGCCGACAGGGTCGGCAGGAGGTTGAAGAACTGGAAGACGAAGCCGATGTTCCTGCGGCGGAACCGTGACTGCGCGTCGTCGCCGAGGCTGCCGATCTCCTCGTCACGGAAGCGGATCGAGCCGCTGTCGGGGCGGTCGAGCGCGCCGAGCAGGTGCAGCATGGTGCTCTTGCCCGCCCCGGACGGGCCGACCACGGCGACGAACTGCCCGGGATCGATGCGCACCGTCACCCCGTCGAGCGCGCGGATGACCTGATTGCCGAGGTGATAGGTGCGCACGACGTCGGTCATGGACAACATGCGCGCCTCCCCGGCCGGACGGCGGTTGTTCTCATCGCGCGGACGACGTGTTGCTGCATGGTGGCGGAATCGTTGGAAACTTGATCCACTCGATTCGTATGCCCGCCCTGCACCACTTTTATTCGGCAGTAATTCTTTCTTATGGGGGCATCCCATGGTCCGTGAATCATCGCAGAGCGATCCGATCGTTATTGTGGGAACGGCGTGCCGATTCCCTGGCGGGATCGATTCGGCAGACTCGTTGTGGCAATTCCTGGTGGAAGGCAGGCACACCTCCGGCAAATTCCCTTCCGACCGCGCCATGACCGAGCTCGCGGACATGGCCTCCCCTGAGGTCGCCGCCGCGATGGCGCCGATGGGCGGGTTCATCGACGAGCCGGGCCAATTCGACCCGGAGTTCTTCGGCATCAGCCCGCGCGAGGCCAAGGCGATGGACCCGCAGCAACGGGTGGTGCTGGAGGCGACATGGCAGGCGCTCGAGGACGCGCGCATCGACGCCACCCGGCTGCGTGGCAGCGAGACCGGCGTATACATCGGGGCGATGGGCGGTGACTACGCCTATCTCATTCCCGGACAGAAGGATCTCGATCCCGGTTACGTGTCGCTCGGGGTGAGCCAGAGCGTGCTCTCGGGCCGGGTGTCGTATCTGCTCGGCTTCCAGGGCCCCACCATGAGCGTGGACACCGCCTGCTCCTCGTCGCTGGTGGCGATGCATCTGGCGGCGCGGGCGCTGACGGCCGGGGAATGCTCGCTGGCCGTGGCAGGCGGTGTGTCGATCATGTCGACGCTCACCGGCTTCTACGCGCTCGGCCAGCACGGCGCGATCTCCAAGGAAGGCCGGAGCAGGCCGTACTCGGCCGAGGCCGACGGCTTCTGCATGTCCGAGGGTGTGTCGGTGCTGGTGCTGGAGCGGCTGTCGGACGCGCGGCGCAACGGCCACCCCGTGCTCGCGGTGCTGCGTGGCAGCGCGGTCAACCAGGACGGCGCGACGAAGGGCCTCACCGTCCCCAGCTCCCAGGCCCAGCGCAAGCTGTTGCGCGCCGCGCTCGCCGACGCGGGCCTCGGCCCGCGCGACATCGATGTGGTGGAAGGGCACGGAACCGGCACCCCGGTCGGTGATCCGGTCGAACTGGAAGCACTGTTCGACGTCTTCTCCCGGGAAGAACGCCCCGACGGACCGCTGCTGCTCGGCTCGGTCAAAGGCAATTTCGGCCACACCCAGGCCGCGGCGGGCGCCGCAGGCGTCATGAAGATCATCGAAGCGTTCCGGCACGGGCAGGTGCCCGGCACCGTCAACGTCGGCGAGCGCACCACGGCCGTCGACTGGTCGAAGGGCGCGGTGGAGGTGCCCACCGAAGTCGTGGCCTGGCCCGAACGCGACCGTCCGCGCTGGGCCGGGATCTCCTCCTTCGGCATCGCGGGCACCAACGCCCACGTGATCCTCGAGGAGCCCCCCGCCACGGCCGAACCCGCCCCGCCGGTGGAGCCGGCCGCGCGGAGCGCGCTGCTGCCCGTGTCCGGCCGTACGCCCGAGGCGCTGGCCGCGCAGGCCCGCAAGCTCGCCGATCATCTGCGGGCACACCCGGAACTCCGGCTCGCCGATGTCGGCTACTCGCTCGGCGCCACCCGCGCCGCCTTCGACCACCGCGCGGTGGTGATCGGCGCCAACCGTGTCGACGTGCTCGGCGGACTGGAGGCGGTGGCCGACAATCAGCCGATCGGCCTCGTGCGTGGACAGGCCGCGCCCGATCGGCGGGTGTGTTTCGTCTTCCCCGGCCAGGGCGCCCAGTACGCGGGCATGGGGGCGCGGCTCATGCGGGAATCGGCCGTGTTCGCCGATGCCGTCCGCGACTGCGAGAAGGCGTTCGCGGAGTTCGTCGACTGGTCGCTGACCGAGGTGCTCGAACAGGCCGAGGGCGCCCCCACCCTCGACCGCGTGGACGTGGTGCAACCCGCCCTGTTCGCCACCATGGTCGGTCTGGCCGCGCTCTGGCGTTCGGTCGGCATCGAACCCGATGCGGTACTCGGTCATTCGCAGGGCGAGGTCGCGGCCGCCTACGTCGCCGGCGTGCTGAGCCTGACCGATGCCGCGCGCATCGTCACCATGCGCAGCAAGCCGCTGCGCAAGCTGCCCGGCTCGGGCGGCATGGCCTCGATCAACGCGGGCAGGGCCCGTGTCGAGGAACTGATGGCAGGCGTGGACGACGTCTACGTCGCGGCCGTCAATTCCCCCGCCACCACCGTGATCGCGGGCGGAGCCGTCGCCGTCGCCCAGGTCGTGGCCCACGCCGAGCGCGCGGGCATCCGCGCCAAGGTCATCCCGGTCGACTACGCCGCCCACACCTGTCACGTGGACCCGCTGCGCGCGGAACTCGACGCCGCCGTCCGATCCGTCACCCCGCGCACCTCCGACATCAGGTTCTTCTCCACCGTCGTCGCCGACGAGATCGACGGGCTGCGACTCGGCCCGGACTACTGGTTCCGCAACCTGCGCGAGCCGGTGCTGTTCGACGACGGCCTGCAGGCGGCCTTCCAGTCCGGCTTCGACGCCTTCCTCGAGATGAGCGTCAACCCGGTACTCACCTCCGCGATCCACGAATCGCTCGACCAGTTCGGTTTCGCCGACTCCTGCCTGATCGTCGGCTCGTTGAAGCGGGAGGACGCAGGCATCGACCGCTTCCTCACCTCGGTGGCCGAGGCGCACGTCAAGGGCGTCTCCCCGGACTGGGCGCGGCTGTACGCCGACCAGGGCGCGCGTTCGGTGCCGCTGCCCACCTATGCCTTCCAACGGGAGAAGTACTGAGCCTTTTTCATCCTCTGTGACCAGCCCGACGCCGGTGGCTCGAGGCAGGCGGCGAGCCTCCCCACGTACCAGCGAAGCCCCTGGTAGGAGAGCAGATCGACCAAGATCACTGTCCACCAGAGGCTTCACTTGTTGT
>NZ_JARWRU010000322.1 GCF_029867845.1 Nocardia farcinica
TGTCGGCCTCCCCCCCCCGCCCCGCGCCGTGTCGGCGGCCCCCACCCGGCCCGGTCACCCCCCCCGACCCGCACCCCGCCCCCCCCCGCAACGGCGGGCGCCCGCCCCACCTGATGGTGGACCGGCCTCCGGGGTGAAAACCGTTGCCGTGCGGCTGGATCAGAAGTCCATGCCGCCCATGCCACCGGTCGGGTCGCCGGCGGGAGCGGCGGCCTTCTCCGGCTTGTCGGCCACGACGGCCTCGGTGGTCAGGAACAGGGCCGCGATGGAGGCCGCGTTCTGCAGAGCCGAGCGGGTGACCTTGACCGGGTCGGCGACGCCGGCGGCCAGCAGGTCCTCGTACTCGCCCGAGTCGGCGTTCAGGCCGCTGCCCGCGGGCAGGTTGGCGACCTTCTCCGCCACCACGCCGGGCTCGAGGCCGGCGTTGAAGGCGATCTGCTTCAGCGGGGCCGACAGCGCGACGCGCACGATGTTGGCGCCGGTCGCCTCGTCGCCGGTGAGCTTCAGCTCGTCCAGCGCCGGAGCGGCCTGCAGCAGGGCCACGCCACCACCGGCGACGATGCCCTCCTCGACGGCGGCCTTGGCGTTGCGCACGGCATCCTCGATGCGGTGCTTGCGCTCCTTGAGCTCGACCTCGGTGGCCGCGCCCGCCTTGATGACCGCGACGCCACCGGCCAGCTTGGCCAGGCGCTCCTGCAGCTTCTCACGGTCGTAGTCCGAGTCGGAGTTCTCGATCTCGGCGCGGATCTGCTGCACGCGGCCCTTGATGGCCTCGGCGTCGCCCGCACCCTCGACGATGGTGGTCTCGTCCTTGGTGACGACGACCTTGCGGGCCTGGCCGAGCAGCTCGATGCCCGCGGTCTCCAGGGAGAGGCCGACCTCTTCGCTGATGACCTCGCCACCGGTCAGGATGGCGATGTCGGCCAGCTGCGCCTTGCGGCGGTCGCCGAAGCCGGGAGCCTTGACGGCCACGGACTTGAAGGTGCCGCGGATCTTGTTGACGACCAGGGTCGACAGGGCCTCGCCCTCGACGTCCTCGGCGACGATCAGCAGCGGCTTGCCGGCCTGGATGACCTTCTCCAGCAGCGGCAGCAGATCCTTGACGGTGGAGACCTTCGAGCCGACGAGCAGGATGTAGGGATCCTCGAGGACCGCTTCCTGACGCTCGGGGTCGGTCACGAAGTAACCGGAGATGTAGCCCTTGTCGAAGCGCATGCCCTCGGTCAGCTCCAGCTGGAGGCCGAAGGTGTTGCTCTCCTCGACGGTGATGACGCCTTCCTTGCCGACCTTGTCCATGGCCTCGGCGATCAGCTCACCGATGGACGCGTCGCCGGCCGAGATGCCCGCGGTGGCGGCGATCTGCTCCTTGGTCTCGACCTCCTTGGCGGTGTCGAGCAGCTTGGCGGTGACGGCCTCGACGGCCTTCTCGATGCCGCGCTTGAGACCCAGCGGGTTCGCGCCGGCCGCGACGTTGCGCAGACCCTCGCGCACCAGCGCCTGAGCCAGGACGGTGGCGGTGGTGGTGCCGTCGCCCGCGACGTCGTCGGTCTTCTTGGCGACTTCCTTGACCAGCTCGGCGCCGATCTTCTCGTACGGATCCTCGAGCTCGATCTCCTTGGCGATGGAAACGCCGTCGTTGGTGATCGTGGGGGCGCCCCACTTCTTCTCGAGAACGACGTTGCGACCCTTGGGGCCCAGCGTCACCTTCACAGCGTCGGCCAGGGCGTTCAGGCCCCGCTCGAGGCCGCGGCGAGCCTCTTCGTCATACGCAATTGTCTTGGCCATGGCGTTGTTGAGATCCTCCATGTGTATGGCTGACACACGAGACGACCGCCGGTTGGGCCGCCCCATTTACGCTGGCCAGGTTCGGTGCCCGCGACGGACGACCGAGGGTGTCGATGAAACCCGGTCTCACCGTCCCGACCTGGCACTCACACGTGGAGAGTGCCAAAGCCATTTCTAGCACTCGCCGGGTGAGAGTGCAAGGCGTCTACAGGCCGTCGTCGATGCGCAACAGCAGCGCGACGAAGGCGTCGGTGCGCCGCTCCTCCGGGGTGCGCGGCTCCTCGTTGCCGACGGTGACCAGCTCCGCGTCGCCGAGCAACAACTCGGCTTCCACC
>NZ_JARWRU010000323.1 GCF_029867845.1 Nocardia farcinica
GCCTTGCCGCGCACCGACTCGGCCCGCTCCTCGGCGGTGCGCACGGCCAGCCTGGCCTCCCCCTCCATGGCCCTGGCCTCGGCGAGCGCGGCGGCGGCCTCCTCCCTGGCGCGCCCCGCGGCCTCGGTGCCCGCCGAACCGAGCCCGTCGTCGGCGGCGGCCTGTTCGAGTTCGGCATTGCGCAGCCGCTCCTCGAGTTCGGCCAGTGCCGCGAGAGTCTCCTCCCTGGTGGCCTCGGCCTCGGCGCGCTGGGCGGTCAGGCGCTCGACCTCGGCGTGCGCCGAACGCGCGGCCTGCCCGAGCCTGCCCAGCCGCTCGTAGACGGCGATCATCGCCTGGTCGGATTCGTGCAGGGCCATCAGCGCGTGGTCGACGGCGTCCTTGCGATCGGCCTGCTCCTCGAGCGCCCCGGCCAGCGCGGCCTCCAGTTGCTCGGCGCGACGCTGGGCGGCGACGAGCTCGGCCTGCGCGGCATCGATGTCGGCCTGGATCTCGAGCTGACTCGGCGCGCGATCGGACCCGCCGAGCACCCAGCCGATACCGGTGAGATCGCCGTCGCGGGTGACCACGCGGGCCTCCGGGCGTTCGGCGAGCACCGCCGCGGCCGCGGGCAGGTCGTCCACGACGAGGACGCCCTCGGTCAGCGCCAGCACGCCTGCCCGCAGTTCCGGCGGGCATTCCACGACATCCGACAGCCGGTGCGTGCCCTCGGGCGGTGGTGTCGCGGCGGGCTCGGAGGCCCGGCCTGCCACACCGAACACCAGTGCCGCCCGGCCGCCGTCGGCTTGTTTGAGCGCGCTGAGCGCGGCGAGCGCGGCCTCGCCCGTCTCGGCGGTGACCGCGTCGGCGACCGGGCCGAGCACGGCGGCGACGGCGGCCTCGAATCCGGCGCGCACCCGCAGCACCCCCGACAGGGGGCCGAGCAGCCCGTCCGGGTGGTGTTCCACCAGCCAGGCCGAGCCGTCGCGGCGGGCCAGGCCCATGCCGAGCGCCTCGATGCGGGCGCTCAGCGAGGCCACCTGCTTGCTCGCGTCGCGATCCTGCGCGCGCAGCTCGGCCACCCGCTGGTCGGCGAGTTCGAGTGCCTGCACGGCGTGTTCGTGCTGGGCGTCGAGCCCCTCCTCGCCCGCGTCGAGCTCGCTCAGCTCGCCCTGCACGGCGTCGAACTCCTCCTGCGCGGCCTCGCCGCGCCTGCGCGCCTCGGCGATGGCCACCGACAGCCGGGCGATCTCGGCGTCGGCCGACTGCGCCCTGGTGCGCGTGTTGTCGACCTGACCGGACAGTCTCGCCAGGCCCTCCCTGCGGTCGGCGATGGCGCGCACCGCGGCCAGATGCGCCTGCTCGGCGGCCTTGGCGGCGTACTCGCGCTCGGCCAGCTGGTCGCGCGCGGCCTCCAGGGTCTCGGTGGCCATCTCGACGGCTTCGCGCAACTCGGCTTCCTCGGCCTCGATGCGGTCGGCCTCGACCTCGAGCTGGTCGGGATCGCGGCCGGTGCCGACCGGCGCCTGGGTACCGAGGTGACGGGCGCGGTCACCGGCGATGCGGATGGTCGCGTTGACCCGCTCGACCAGCGCGGACAGCTGGAACCAGGTCTGCGCCGCGGCCTCGGCGGCCGGATTCAGCCGGGAGAGCGCGAACTCCTGCTGGGCCAGCGCGGCATGGGCGGCGTCCAGTTCGGTCTGCACGGTGATCTGCTGCTCGCGGGCGTAGGCCTCCTTGCTCTGCCTGCCCGCCAGTTCGGCGCGCCGGGTGACCAGATCGTCGGCGGCCAGACGCAAGCGCGCGTCGCGCAGGTCGGCCTGCACGGTCTGGGCGCGCCTGGCCACCTCGGCCTGTCTGCCCAGCGGTTTGAGCTGGCGGCGCAGTTCGGTGGTCAGGTCGGTCAGGCGCGCGAGGTTGGCCTGCATGGCGTCGAGCTTGCGCAGCGCCTTCTCCTTGCGCTTGCGGTGCTTGAGCACGCCCGCCGCCTCCTCCACGAATGCGCGGCGGTCCTCGGGGCGCGATTCGAGGATGGCCGAGAGCTGCCCCTGGCCGACGATGACGTGCATCTCGCGGCCGATGCCGGAGTCGCTGAGCAGTTCCTGGACGTCCATCAGCCGGCAGGTGTTGCCGTTGATCTCGTATTCGCCCGCGCCGTCGCGGAACATTCGCCGGGTGATGGACACCTCGGCGTAGTCGATGGGCAGCGCGCCGTCGGAGTTGTCGATGGTGAGGGTGACCTCGGCGCGGCCGAGGGGTGCACGGCCCGAGGTGCCCGCGAAGATGACGTCCTGCATCTTGCCGCCGCGCAGCGCTTTGGCGCCCTGTTCGCCCATGACCCAGGTGAGCGCGTCGACGACATTGGACTTGCCCGAACCGTTGGGCCCGACCACACAGGTGATGCCCGGTTCGAAGCGCAGCGTCGTCGCGGACGCGAAGGACTTGAAACCCTTCAACGTCAGGCTCTTCAGGTGCAAATTCGGCGACCTTTCCTTGGCCGGGGCGGGCGAGGAGGCCATGCTATCGGCCGGTCACGACATGTCGTGGCACGCCCGACCCCCCGTGGCGCGAGTGCTGCCGCCCAGCCTAGCGAGCCGTGCCCGTCCGCCACAGCCCGATTGATGCTGGACAGTTGCCCAACAACGCACTCCGAATTCGCCCGTCCGCCCGCGGCGCCCGGTGCGCCGGCGGCCTCCGCCGAGCACTGCCGTTTCGGCCGTCCTGCGCCTACGATCCAGTCGGGGTCAAGGCGGTTACTTCACGGTTCGGGAGCGTTGGGCGGATGCGGGCACCATCGATCGGCACAGCCCTCCGGCTGACCCGGATCGCCGCCCTCGTCCTGGCCTGCCTGCTGTTCCTGCACGCCTGCGACCGCACCAGACGCCTGCTGCCCACCGACGTGTGGCTGGAGTTCGGCGCCGCCATCGCGCTGGCCGCGGGCGCGATGGTCGCCGCGTGGTTCGAGATCGCGCGCGCCGAGCGGATCGAGGAACAGGAGGAACTCGAGGCCAACGACCCGCCCGCCCCGCGCGCCGACGACCTGATCTACGACACCGCGACCCACGCCGTCCGCGCCAGGATCGCAGCCTCCGGCAATCTCGTCGTGCACGGCCGCGAACGCGGCGGCAGCTATCCGAGCCGGGAGTGGTCGTGGACCTTCCGCACCGGCGCCTTCCCGGCCATCCGTGCCGTCCTCGGCGGGGACGACGACGCCGACGTGCTGGAACTGCTCGAAGAGGTCATCCCCGAGCTCGACCCGGACAGCCGCACCGATCCCGGCGCCTGGCTGCGCGCCAACGGCGTGGCGGGCACCTACCGCGAGAAGGGCGACAACCCGACCCGCACCACCCACAAGC
>NZ_JARWRU010000324.1 GCF_029867845.1 Nocardia farcinica
ATGTTCCACGACGAGGAGTTCGACGGCCCGGCACCGGTCGAGCGGGTGCGGGTGTTCGTGCTGAGCACCGATCCCGACGAGGCGGCCGCGCGCCGCCGCATCGCCGTCTTCGGCACCGGCGGGCTCGTCGACGCCGACCTCGTCAACGCCGACCTCGACCTGCTGCGGTCGTCGCTGACCGATCCCGCCGCCCCCGCCGCGCCCACTGCCCCGCCCCCGCCGGGCGCGGAGCCGGGCGACGGCGCGCGGGCAGGCGGCGGCGGTGAACTCGAGCAGCTGGCGGTGCTGGCACTGCGCATCGAGATGGCGGCCGCCTACCTGCGGCTGATCAACGGCCAGCCGCAGGCCGTCTCGCGCAGCGAGTACCCGAGCGGCGGGGACTACCGGGGCGGGGACGATTTCGATCCCACGGATCAGTACGACGGGGGACGTTTCTAGTGCACGAACTCACTGGTGCGCTGCGCTCCTACGCCTGGGGATCGCGCACCGCCATCGCCGAGCTGTGCGGACGGCCGGTGCCGTCGGCGCATCCAGAGGCCGAACTCTGGTTCGGCGCCCATCCCGCCGATCCCGCCTACGTGACCCTGGCCGAGGGCACCACCAAGTCGCTGCTGGATGTGGTGGCCGCCGATCCCGAGCGCGAACTCGGCGCGGCCGCCGGGCAGTTCGGCGACAAGCTGCCGTTCCTGCTGAAGATCCTGGCGGCCGAGGAGCCGCTGTCGTTGCAGGCGCATCCCTCCGCCGAGCAGGCTCGCGCGGGCTTCGCCAAGGAGAACCGCGACGGCGTGCCGTTGGACTCGCCGATGCGCAACTACCGCGACGACAACCACAAGCCGGAACTGGTGGTCGCGCTGGACCGGTTCGAGGCGCTGGCGGGCTTCCGCGAGCCGCTGCGCACGGTCGAGCTCTTCCGCGCCCTCGCGGTGCCCGCGCTGGAGCCCTACGCCGACATGCTGGCCTCGCAGCCGGATTCGCAGGGCCTGCGCGCGCTGTTCACGACCTGGATCACCCTGCCGCATCAGGTGCTCGACACGCTGCTGCCCGCCGTGCTCGACGGCTGCGTGCGGTATCTGTCGGCGCCCGACGCCTCGGCGCCGGGGGCGCGCCCGTTCATCGCCGAGGCGCGCACCGCGCTGGAGCTGGCGGAGAACTACCCGGGCGACGCGGGCGTCCTGGCGGCGCTGCTGCTCAACCGCCTGACCTTGCAGCCCGGCCAGGCGCTGTTCCTCGACGCGGGCAATCTGCACGCCTACCTGCGTGGTGTCGGCGTCGAGCTGATGGCCAACTCCGACAACGTGCTGCGCGGCGGGCTGACCCCCAAGCACGTCGACGTCCCGGAGTTGCTGCGTGTGCTCGACTTCGAGCCGCTGGACCTGCCGATCGTGCTGCCCGAGCCCGCCGGCGACGGCTCGGTCCGCTACCACACGCCGGCGCCGGAGTTCGCGTTGCGCCGATTCGACCTGATCGAGGGGGCCGGACAGGTGCCGTTGACCGATGCGGGCCCAGGCATCGTGCTGTGCACCTCGGGCACCGCCCGGCTGCTGGACGGCGCGACGGAGCTGCTCGTGCCGCGCGGGTCGGCGGCGTGGACCTCCGCCGCCGACACCGGTATCAGGGCGCAGTCGGTGGACGGCCCGGCGCAGCTGTTCTGCGCGACGGTCGGTGAGGGGAACTGACCGACGCGCC
Source organism: Nocardia farcinica (assembly GCF_029867845.1). Taxonomy (GTDB): domain Bacteria; phylum Actinomycetota; class Actinomycetes; order Mycobacteriales; family Mycobacteriaceae; genus Nocardia; species Nocardia farcinica_A. The sequence continues at coordinate 1,687 of NZ_JARWRU010000324.1, forward strand.
GCCGATGCCGCGCGCGGCTGACCGGACTACCGGCGGGCGCGGGTGGCGACCCGCAGCATCTCCAGTGGGTCGGCGGTGATGCCGAACTCGCGCCGCAGGGCGTGCCCGGCCGCGGTGAGCCCGCACATGCCGTGGACGCCGCCGCCGGGCGGGGTGGGCGAGGAGCACAGGTAGACGCCGGGCAGCGGGGTGGCGTAGGGGTTCCAGCGCGGGGCCGGGCGGGCCAGCATCTGCGGGATGGTCATGGCGCCCGCGGAGATGTCGCCGCCGATGTAATTCGCGTTGTGCAGCGGCAATTCGACCGCGGTGCTGGTGTGGTTCGCCAGGATCAGGTCGCGGAAGCCGGGGGCGAAGCGTTCGACCTGGGCGATGACCTGCTCGGTGATGTCGCGGTCGGAGCCGTGCGGGACGTGGGCGTAGGTGTAGAAGGTGTGGCGTCCGGCGGGGGCGCGGGTGTCGTCGACCACGCCCTGCTGGATGGTTAGCACGTAGGGGCGTTCGGCATGCCTGCCCGAGGCGACCGCGCCCTCGGCGGCCATGATCTCGGCGCGGCTGCCCGCCAGGTGCAGGGTGCCCGCCCGCGCGCACTCCGCCGCGGCCCACGGCACCGGGCCGGAGAGCGCGAAATCGACCTTGCAGGCGGCGTTTCCGTACGTGAACCGGCCGAGCTGCCTGGCGTATCCGGCGGGCAGCCGCTCCCCCGCCAGGCGCACCAGCTCCGCGGGCGAGGTGTCGAGCAGCACGACCCTCGTCCGCCCGAGTTCGGCCAGGGTGTCGACCCGGTGGCCGGTGTGCACCCGTCCGCCCAGCCGTTCGAGTTCGGCGATCAGCGCGTCCACGATGGCCTGGCTGCCGCCGCGCGGGATCACCCAGCCCTCCGCGTGGGCGAGGGTGCCGAGCAGCAGCGCGGCCCCGACGGCGGGCACCGCGCGCGGGGAAGTGATGGCGTGCGCCGCGACGCCGCTGAACAGCGCGGGCGCCACGTCGGCGGCGAAACGCGCGTTCCACAGCGGTGAGCCCTGTTCGAGCATCCTGACCCCGAAGCGCACCGCGGTGGGCAGGTCCGGCGGCAGCCCGCGCAGGTCCGACATGGCAAGTCCGACCACCCCCTCCCACTGCCGCACCAGCGGGCCGAACAGCGAACGCCAGGCCTTGCCGTCGGTCCCGAGCCCGGCGGCGGTGCGCTCGAGGTCGCGCCAGGCGACGCCCGCGCGCCCGCCGTCGAGCGGATGGGCGTAGGAGGCCTCCGGCCGCAGCAGTTCCACGCCGTGCGCGGGCAGGTCGAAGGCGCGGAAGAAGGGCGAGGCCACCGCCATCGGATGCGCCCCGGCGCAGATGTCGTGCCGATGGCCCGGCAGCGTCAGCTCCAGCGTGCGGCAGCCACCGCCCGCCGTCGGCTGGGCCTCGAAGACCTCCACCGACAATCCCGCCGCGGCCAGCGTCACCGCCGCCGCCAGACCGTTCGGCCCCGACCCGACCACCGCCACATCAGTCACCCGTCCCACGCTAGGCGCTGGAGCCGGGAGCGGCCACGACGCGAGGTCGGCGGGTCACGCGGGCGGGGCGGGGCGCCCCCCCCCCCGCCCCAGGGGCCCCACGGTCGCCAGTCAGCCCGGCCCGAGTTTGGGGGATAGGCAGCCCCAGCGCCCCCCCCGGGCCCGGGCCGGCCACGGCCCCCCCCCCCCCCCCGGGCGCC
>NZ_JARWRU010000325.1 GCF_029867845.1 Nocardia farcinica
CCCCCCCCCCCCCCCCCCCCCCCCCCCGCCCCGTGTCCTCGCTATCGGTGCCGGCCACCGCCCGGCGCCGGTTCACTCAGCGGCGGTTCACTCAGCGGCGAGCTGCCGCACCGCCTCCGCGCCGGTGCCGCAGCCGCGGCCGTCGACCCGGTAGGCGCCGTCCGCGCCGAGACGGGCCTGCTCGGACAGCAGCATGTCCGCCTCGAGCTGACGCGAACGGCTCGCGGGCGTGCCGTCACCGCCCAGCCGCCGGTCCGCGGGCCGCTCGTAGAGGGCCGCGCCGCCGCACATGGCCTCGGCGATGCGCTGGCGACCGGCCAGCTGCCGCTGCTCGGCCCTGCGCTGGTACTCCTCGCGCCTGCCCGCCTCGACCGCCTGGACGAAGGCCTGCGGGTGCACGATCGCCACCAGCCCGGACACGTGGCCGAAGCCGAGTGAGGTGACCAGACCGGCCTTGAGCGGGAAGCGCTCGCCGAAGCGCAGCGTCTCGCGCGGCCACACCAGGTGCGGGTAGGACTTCATCTTCTCGTCGACGCAGTCCAGGCTCCGGTTCGGCGGCACGACGCCGTTCTCCAGCACCTGGCACAGGCCGATGATCTGGAAGGCCGCCGCGCCGCCCTTGGCGTGTCCGGTCAGCGACTTCTGCGAGATCACGAACAGCGGCGCGCCCTCGGAGCGGCCGACCGCGGCGGCGAGCCGCTCGTGCAGCTCCGACTCGTTCGGGTCGTTGGCCGCGGTCGAGGTGTCGTGCTTGGAGATCACCGCGATCTCGTCCGGCGAGACGCCGAGCTTGCGCAGTTCCGCCGCCAGGCGGGACTCGCGGCCACCGCGGCCCGCGCCGAGCGCGCCGAGGCCGGGCGCCGGGATCGAGGTGTGCACGCCGTCGGCATAGGACTGGGCGAAGGCGACAACGCCGAGCACCGGCAGACCCATCTCCAACGCCACCGAGCCGCGGGCCAGCAGCACGGTGCCGCCACCCTGCGATTCCACGAACCCGCCGCGACGACGGTCGTTGGCGCGGGAGAAGTAGCGGTCGCTGATGCCCTTGGCGCTCATGGCTGCCGAGTCCGCGGTCGCCGACATGTCGCCGAAGCCGACGATGCCTTCGATGCCGAGGTCGTCGAAGCCGCCTGCGACCACCACGTCGGCCTTGCCGAGGCGGATCTTGTCCACACCCTCCTCGACCGAGACCGCCGCCGTGGCGCATGCCGCCACCGGATGCACCATCGCGCCGTAGCTGCCCACGTAGGACTGCACCACGTGTGCCAGCGCCACGTTCGGCAGCGCCTCCTGCAGGATGTCGTTCGGGCGCGGCTCGCCGAGCAGGTTGTCGACGTAGAGCGAGCGCATCGAGGACATGCCGCCCATGCCGGTGCCCTGGGTGTTGGCCACCAGGCTCGGGTGCACCCAGCTCATCAGTTCGGCCGGGTCGAAACCGGAGCCGACGAAGGCGTCCACGGTGCAAGCGATGTTCCACAGCGCGACCCGGTCCACCGAGCTCGCCATGTCCGCCGAGATGCCCCACACGGTCGGATCCCAGCCGGTCGGGATCTGGCCGCCGACCGTGCGGGACAGCTTGGCCTTGCGCGGCACCCGGATCTCGGTACCCGCCTTCCGAGTGACCTGCCAGTCGCCGGAGCCCTCGACCGGCGAGATGACGGTGTGCTCGGGGTCGGCCTCGGCGAAGGCGCGCGCCTCGGCCTCGCCGCCGACCGTGAAGGTCAGGTCGCGGTCGAGGAACACCGAGGTCATCAGCGGCGCGGTGTTGTCCACCATGGCCTCGTCGTCCTCGTAGCGGCGGACGCCGCAGCGGGCGACCACGGTGTCGTGGTAGCGCTCGGCCAGTTCGTGCTCGGGCACGTAGTCACCGGATTCGGTGTCGTACCAGCCCGGCTTCGGGTCGTTCTCCCAGCGGACCAGACCGGTGGTCCAGGCCAGTTCGAGCACGCCCGCGGCGGACAGCTCGTCGGAGACCTCCAGCTCGAAGCGGGTGCGCGAGGAGCCGCAGGGGCCGAGCTCGGCGGCGCCGACGATGACGACCATGTCGTCGAGATCGGCGGTGACCTCACCCCACTCCGGCACCGGCAGCGCGGAGGTGACCGTCGGCGGCGCGGGCAGCGCCGGGATGGTCGCCTCGGCGGCGGAATCGTCCGCGGCCGCCGCGTGCTCCGCGTCCTGCCGAGCCTGCTCGGCCAGCGCGGGCAGGTCCAGCTTGGCCATGGCCAGCCCGCCGGTCAGGTCGATCTGCTGCGGGCCGGACGCGGTGACCGAACGGGCCCGCTCGGTGCACCACTTGAGCAGCTCGTCGGCCATCTCGGTGGTCGACCAGGTCTGCACGCCCGCCTTCTCCACGGCCGCGACCATCGGGTCGTTGTGGCCCATCAGGCCGGTGCCACGCACCCAGCCGATCAGCGCGTGCACCAGGGTGACCCGCTGCGACCAGGACTTCTCGGCCCGCCACTTGGCGACCACCGCGTCCAGGGCGGCCTTGGACTCGCCGTAGGCGCCGTCGCCGCCGAACAGACCGCGGTTGGGCGAACCGGGCAGCACCACATGCAGTTTCGCGTCCACATCGTGGTCGGCGCCGAGCATCGACAGCCCGCCGATCAGGCGCTCGACCGACCACAGCAGCACCCGCATCTCCATCTCGGCGCGCGCACCGGCGTCGGCGAGATCGCCGGCCACCCGCGGCGCCGCGAACGGCAGCAGCAGGGTCGGGGTCATGGCGTCCTTGATCTTGATCTTGGCGCCGCCCGCGTTGTCGACCTGTTCGCTGCCGACCCACTCGATCAAGGCGTCGATGTCGGCGTAGGAGGCCATGTTCGCGGGGACGACCCACAGCGCCGCCCCCGCCCTGGCGTTCTCGCGGTAGAGCTGCTTGTAGAAGCCGAGGCGCTCGTCGTTCAGGCCGGAGGTGGTGGCGATGACGGTCGCGCCGCCCGCCAGCAGCCTGCCGGTCACCGCGGCGGCGATGGAACCCTTGCTGGCGCCGGTGATCACGGCGATGTCGGACGACCACCGGCCGGGGGCCTCGGTCTCCAGCGCGGCTTCGGCGATGCGCTCGTACAGGCCCGCCAGCACCGAACGAGCCTGCTTCTTGGCCCGCTCACGCCACCAGCCCGCCTGCGCGGCAACGGCTCCGCCCGCGCCGGTGAATCCGGCGACCGGATGGTCGGCGGCCTCGGCGTCGTCGATCAGCCACAGCCGGGCCAGATCCTCGCGGGCGGTGGCCCAGCGGTCGTCGATCAGCACCGCCTTGCGGGCGTCGAAGGCCGGGGCGACCAGGCGCGGCCAGTCCGAGCCGAGCTCGGCCGAGACCAGGTCGACCAGCGAGTCGTCGGTGGCCTCCGGGGCCGAGACGCGGTCGCCGAGGCCGAGATGCTCGAGGATGACCTTGGCCGCCGAGGCGAGCACGCCGTCGGGACCGGTGATCTGCTCGGTGAACTCGCCCAGCGCGGCCGCGTCCACGGTGGCGCCCGCACCGCCGCCGCTGGAGGGCAGCGAGACGCTGATCCCACGGCGGGCGGCCACGGCCTGCACCGCGGCGTCGATGGCCGCGTCCACCGACGCGCCGTCGGTGAGCGGGCCGGACACCAGCCCACCCAGCTCGCCGCCGCGCACGCTGGCGCCCTCGCGGGTGCCGAGCGAGACCTCGGCGGTCACATGGCTGGCCCAGCCGTCGCCCAGCTCCCAGACCTTCTTGACGCGCTCGGCGACGGCCGCGGGCCGCTTGCCGGACGGGCCGAAAACCTTGCGCAGGTGGTCGTTGATGGAGTCCGACAGCACCGAGCCGAACGGCTTGTAGGTGCGGGCAAGCCGGTCGACGGTGGCCGCCAGCGCGCCCATGTCGGCATCGGCCGCGCCGTCGATGGCGCCCAGCGACAGTTCGGCGCCGAGGTCGACCAGCAGCTGGTTGCGACGCGAGGACACGCCGTCGCACAGGCCCTCGATGGTGTCCACCGGGCCGATCTGGTCCAGCCGCAGCTTGGTCCACAGCGC
>NZ_JARWRU010000326.1 GCF_029867845.1 Nocardia farcinica
TCACCGTCGCGCTCATCTCCGGCGCTGTCGCCGACCGTCTGAAGTTCGGATCCTGGCTGCTCTTCGCCGGTATCTGGGCCACCGTCGTCTACTTCCCGGTCGCGCACTGGGTGTTGTCCTTAGACGAGGGCACCACCGAGACCGGCGGCTGGATCGCCAACAAGCTCGAAGCGGTCGACTTCGCCGGTGGCACCGCCGTCCACATCAACGCGGGCGCCGCCGCCCTGGTCCTTGCCCTGGTTCTCGGCAAGCGCAAGGGCTGGCCGCAGACCCCCTTCCGCCCGCACAACCTGCCGTTCGTCATGCTCGGCGCCGGTCTGCTGTGGTTCGGTTGGTACGGCTTCAACGCCGGTTCCGCGGTGGGCTCCAACGGCCTCGCCGGCGCCACCTTCCTGACCACCACCATCGCCACCGGTGCGGCCATGATGGCCTGGCTCCTGGTCGAGAAGCTGCGCGACGGTCACCCCACCTCGCTGGGCGCCGCCTCCGGTGTCGTCGCGGGTCTGGTCGCCATCACCCCGTCCTGCTCCTCGGTGAACGCGCTGGGCGCGCTCATCATCGGCATCGCCTCCGGTGCGCTGTGCGCCCTGGCGGTCGGCCTGAAGTTCAAGTTCGGTTACGACGACTCGCTCGACGTGGTCGGCGTCCACCTGGTCGGCGGTCTCGTCGGCACCCTGCTGGTCGGTCTGGTCGCCGCGCCCGAAGCGCCTGCGGCGGTCGAGGGTCTGTTCTACGGTGGTGGTCTCGACCTGCTGATCAAGCAGGCCGTGGGCGCCTTCACCGTCCTCGTCTACTCGCTGGTCGTCACGGCGATCATCGCTCTGGCCATCAAGTTCACCATCGGACTGCGCGCCGACGACGAGGGCGAGGCAGCGGGCCTGGACGAGTCCGAGCACGCGGAAAGCGCATACGATTTCGCTGCTGTGGGTTCCACCGCCCGCTCGCTCCCCAAGGAGGCATGACGACATGAAGTTGATCACCGCAATCGTCAAACCGTTCACGCTCGAAGACGTCAAGACGGGCCTGGAACAGGCAGGCGTGTTCGGCATGACGGTCAGTGAAGTGCAGGGTTACGGCAGTCAGAAGGGCCACACCGAGGTCTACCGCGGCGCCGAGTACTCGGTCGACTTCGTGCCGAAGGTGCGGGTCGAGGTCGTCGTGGACGACGCCTCCGTGGACAAGGTCGTCGACATCATCGTCGAGGCCTCCCGCACCGGGAAGATCGGCGACGGCAAGGTCTGGGTGACCCCGGTCGAGTCGATCATCAGGGTGCGGACCGGCGAGCGCGGCACCGACGCGCTGTAGCCGGAACAACGAGCCGAGCGGTGGCCCCGCTCCGATCGGAAGCCCCGGTCGGGGCGGGGC
>NZ_JARWRU010000327.1 GCF_029867845.1 Nocardia farcinica
CGAGCCGCCCGTCCTGGCGGATGACCGCGTCGGTGAACCCGCGCGCGGCCAGCGCGGTGGCCAACGCCACCGGCACCGGGGCGGCCACGATCAGCCGGTCGGGATTGCCGCGCCGCAGCTTGGCCGGGGTGCCCGCGTAGACGGTGGCGCCCTGGCTGAGCACGACCAGCTGATCGGCCGTCGGCACCACCGACGACAGCGTGCCGCTGGTGATCAGCGCCGCGCCGCCGCGCTCGGCGTGCGCGCGCAGCAGTTCGTGCACCCTTGCGCGCTCGGCGGCCTCCAGCCCCTCCATCGCGTCGTCGAGGACGAGCACCCGTGGATCGGGCAGCAGGGCGGTGGCCAGCGCCAGCCTGGTCTGCTGCCCGAACGACAGCTCGCCCGCCCTGGTGCGCGCCTGTTCGGTGAGACCGACCGCGGCGAGCACCTCGTCGACCCGCTCGCGCCCCACACCCGCCGCGCCCGCGTACACCCACAGGTGGTCGGCGGCGGCCCTGGCCGGGTGCGGCCCGCGCGGGTTCAGCACCGCGCCGACCGGGCCGGGCGCCCCGATCACCGCAGTGCCCGCATCCGGGACGGTGAGCCCGAGCAGTGCCCGCAGCACCGTCGTCTTGCCCGCGCCCGCCGGGCCGACCATTGCGGTGACCGTGCCCGCGGCCACGGTGAAGCTCACTTCCTCCACCGCCGGGACGAACTCGTAACGCTTGGTCAGCGCCCGGACCGTGACGGCGGGACGCGCTGCCGTCACCGGCGTCGCTCGAGCGGCGTCGTCGCCGGGCTCGCCCCGTCGCGTCCGGCGGGACCGGACTTCTTCGCGGCCTCGATGGCGGGCAGCGGTTCGGCGTCGATCACCGGGACGCGGTGGCCGGACCAGTCGCGCGGCGGCGGGCCGAAGGCCTTGCGCGCGTTGTCGACGGTGGTGCGGCCGAGCGCCCGGTTGCCGACGCCGCCGATCACCGCGCCGATGCCCATCGGGATCACCTTGCCCGCCATCAGCGCCATGCGCTTGGTCAGGAAGCGCACGATGAACCGCTTCATCAGCGAGTCGTTCATGCCCGACAGCCCCGGCACCTTCTCGCCGAGCAGGGTGCCCCAGTTCTTGGCGTTCCGCCCGACCGAGCGCTGCACGATCTGCATGCCGCTGTCACCGAGCACCACCGCCAGCACCAGTGCCCTGCGCTGTTCCTTGGCCTCCGGCGCGACGCCGTGCACGGCCGCGATGGCCAGGGTGTAGAGCGCGGAGGCCTCGAGGAAGAAGGCGGTCTCGGCGGTGATGGTGGCCAGCGACGCGACCGTGCCGACGCCGGGCATGGCCGCCGTGGCGCCCGCCGCCGTGCCGCTGCCGGTGATCGCGAGCAGGTATTGCTTCTCGATCCGGGCGACGATCTGGGCCGGGCTCTCGCCGGGGTGTGCGCGACGCAGGCGCTCGATGTACTTGTCGACCGCGGGGCCCTGCAGCTTGGCACCGTTCTCCAGTAAAGCGACCACGGTCTTCTCGAACGCGCCGTTACTCATGACCTCACTACCCCTTCGATTCGGCCTCGCTGAACTCTATGGCACCGAACCCGCGCCGGCCCAACACGGGAACGATCCGAACGAGAACCGGGTTCCCCCGTACGGAGCGGGAAAACTCCGTGTGCCTCAGGCCACCGGGCCGTCGGCGACCTCCTCGCCCGCGACCGGCGGGCCGGGCGGGGTTCCGTCGCCGAACGGGCTGCCGCCGAGCGCTTCCCGCCCGTGCGGGGACAGCCAGTTGGACAGGTCCGGGCCCTTGGGCACCACACCGGTGGGATTGATGTCGGTGTGCACCGCGTAGTAGTGGGTCTTGATCTGCCCGAAATCCACCGTGTCGCCGAAGCCGGGGGTCTGGAACAGATCGCGCGCGTAGCTCCACAGCACCGGCATCTCGCTGAGCTTCTGCCGGTTGCACTTGAAGTGGCCGTGATAGACCGCGTCGAAGCGCACCAGCGTGGTGAACAGCCGCACGTCGGCCTCGGTGATGGCGTCGCCGACCAGGTAGCGCTGGCCGGACAGCCGTTCGGTGAGCCAGTCCAGCCGGGCGAACAGCCGGTCGTAGGCGCGCTCGTAGGCGCCCTGGTCGCCGGCGAAACCGCACCGGTAGACCCCGTTGTTCACGTCGCGGAAGACCAGGTCGTTGACTTCGTCGATCTCCGCGCGCAGCTCCTGCGGGTACAGCGCAGGCGCGCCCGGCCGATGGAAGCGCGTCCACTCGGTGGAGAAGTCCAGGGTGATCTGCGCGTAGTCGTTGGTGACCACCTCGCCGGTCGGCACGTCCACGATCGCCGGCACGGTGATGCCGCGCGGGTAGTCGGGGAACCGCTTCAGGTAGGCGTCGCGCAGGCGGGGGATGCCGAGCACCGGGTCCACCCCGCCCGGATCGAGGTCGAAGGTCCAGCTGTACTTGTCGTGGGTCGGCCCGCACAGGCCGAGGGAGATCGCGTCTTCGAGGCCGAGCAGCCTGCGCACGATCAGGGTGCGATTGGCCCACGGACAAGCGCGGGCCGCGACCAGCCGGTATCGCCCCGCTTCCACCGGATATCCGTCACGGCCGTCGGCGGTGATACGGGTGGTGATGTAGTTGGTGTCGCGCTTGAACTCGCCCGGCTCGACGTAGGAACCGGCTGTGGATTCCGTCTCGGTCACCCGGCCAGTCTGGCAGACGCAACGCCTAGGCTGCCGGTATGAGCGAGAACACCTCCAAGACGGCCACCCGGCTGGAACGCGAGACCACCGAGGCAGGCGCCGAAGTCGCCGTGCTCACCCTGGCGAATCCGCCGCTGAACCTGTTCGACCAGGCCATGTTCGACGGGTTGGTGGCCGACATCGCCGAGCTGTCGGCGAAGCCGCCGCGCGCGGTGCTGCTGCGCGCGGAGGGCAAGGTCGTGTCGGGCGGTGTGGACGTGCACACCTTCCAGGGGCTGACCGTGGAGACCGGCGCCGCCCTGTGGCAGCGGCTGTTCGACGACATCATCCATCCGCTCGAGGCGCTGCCGTGCCCGGTGTTGTTCGCCGCGCACGGCCTGACCCTCACCGCGGCGTTCGAGGTCGCGCTGGCCTGCGACATCATCCTGGCCACCCCGAAGGCCAAGTTCGGCCTGGTGGAGACCGTGGTCGGGCTGACCCCGTCGATGGGCGGCCCGCAGCGGCTGGCCGAGCGGGTCGGCTCCGGCCGGGCCCGTGAGTTCGTCATGACCGCCGACCTCTACGACGCCGCGACGATGGCCGACTGGGGCGTGGTCAATTACATCCACGAAGATCTCGACCCGGCCGCGCGGGCGCTGGCGCACAAGCTGGCCGACGGCCCGACCAGGGCGCACGCGGCCACCAAGAAGATCATCGAGGCCTGGCGCTCCGGCGGCGTCGCGCACGCCGACGCGGTGACCCCCGAGGTCTCCGGCGTGCTGTTCGACACCGAGGACTTGCGCGGTGGCGTGCGCAGCTTCCTGGAGAACGGGCCGGGCAAGGCCACGTACCAGGGACGCTGACGGGGACGGGCTCGGCGTCCCCGCTGCGGCCGCCGCGCCGCCTCAGGCGATCGGCCACGAGAATGTGATCCGCGTCATATAGTTCTGGTGTCTGTCGGATCGGGCGCCGCGGAGGACGCATGACGCAGCAGCTGGTGGTCGAGTACCCGGTGGACGGCTGTCGCGTCCCGGTGGCGTCCGAGGCGGCGGCGATGGCGCGCGGCGCCGACGGCGTGCTCAGGTACGGCGATCTGTGGCCCGCGCTGACCGAACTGCTCGACCGGCAGGTGCACGCCTTCGCCAACCGGGAGGCCGTGGTCGAGGTCGGCGGGCCCCGGCTGACCTATCGCGAACTCTGGCATTCCGGCGCGCGTATCGCGGGCGGGCTCCAGCGGCACGGCATCGGCTACGGCGACCGGGTCGCCATCCGCATGCCCGCCGGCCTGCGCTGGATCCGCGCCTTCCTCGGCGCGCTGCTCAGTGGCGCGGTCCCGGTGCTGGTGCCGAGCGCGCTGCCGCACCGGGTGGCCGAACAGGCGCTCGCCGACAGCGCGGCCGATTTCGTGCTCGGCGCGGGCACCCCGCTGCCGGACGGCCCCTCCTTCATCGACGACGGCGCGAGTCTCGGCGAACTGGCGGTGCTCTGCTACACCAGCGACCCGCACGAGTCCAGGGGCGTCGAGCTGACCAACGAGAACCTGCTCTCGGCGATCCGGTCCCTGGTCGGCACCCTCGACCTGCCGCGCGACGGGGTGCGCAATCTGGTGCTGCTGCCGCTGGCGGGCACCCGCGGCTGCGTCGACCAGCTGCTGCCCACCTTCGCCGTCGGCGGCGCCGTGGTCTTTGCCCGGGACGCCGCCGGGATCGCCGAAGCCCTGGAAACCGAACGGGTGGACATGATCTCGGCGACTCCTGAGGTGTTCGCGGGGCTGTGCGACACGGTGGGCGCCATGCGCCGCGACGGCATCGACACGCGCGGCGTGCGCAGGCTCAGCAGCGCGGGCAGGAGTACCCGGCGTCCGGCGGCCGCCCCGCGCGACATCTCCGCGACGTTGCGCGAGTCCTTCCCCGAGGCCAGGCACTGGCTGCTGTGGGGGTCCACCGAGACCAGCGGCATCGGGCTCGCCGCCGACGACCTGGTCTGTGGCGAACGTGCCGCCCACGACCTTCCTCCCGGCGAGGTGCTCGGAAAGCCCTTCGGCGGAACGGAACTCGCGCTGATCGGCCCGGACGCCGCGGCGGGCGAGGGGGAATTGCTCTGTCGCGGGCCGAATGTCAGCACCGGCTACTGGAACGACCCGGCCGCCACGGCGGATCGCTTCACCGGCGGCTGGTTCCGCACCGGCGACCGGGTCCGCATCACCCCCGACGGCACGGTGCACCGAGTGGACAAGGCCGCCTCCTAGCGCGGGCGGGCTAGACCAGCAGCCGATCCCGCAGTCGCGCCAGCAGTTTCGTGTCGATGCCCGCCGCCGCCACGAAGGCGGCATGGTCGCCGTGCAGCATGTGCACCGACTCGGTGGCCACGTTCAGGTACTCCTCGCGCACCCCGAGCAGGTCCGGCGACGGCTCGGCGCCCTGGCCGAGGGTGGCCCCGAGCATGGCGCGCAGCGCGGGTACGGCGTGATTGCTGCGCAGATAGTCGGCGTAGACGTCGTCCTCGACGACCCCGACCGCGCGCAGCAGCGTGGCCACCGCCCAGCCGGTGCGGTCCTTGCCCGCCGCGCAGTGCACCAGCACCGCGCCGTCGCCCTGGGCGATGGACTCGGCGATCTCGGTGATGGCGGCATTGGCCTCGGGCAGCTGCGGGAACACCCGGTAGACCTCGAGCATGTGGGTGAGCGCGGTGGTGCCGTCGGAGTCGTGCGGCGGGGCCGCACCCATCCGCGAGTCGAAGGGGGTCACGCGCAGGCGCACGTCCTCGGGGAGCCGGTCGTGGCCGATGTTGTCGATCTCCTCCAGTCCGCGCAGGTCGTGCACGTGCGCGACGCCCAGTTCGCGCAGTACGGCGTGGCCGCGTTCGTCCAGCCCGCTGAGCTGGGCCGAGCGCAACAGCACGCCGGGCCGCACGCGCGCGCCGGAGACGGTGCGCAGGCCGCCGGTGTCGCGGAAGTTGAAAGTTCCCGGGATGCGGAACTGGTCGGTTGAAGACGGGAAGGTCACGGCTCCAGGCTAGCCACGGCGCGCCGGTCACGGGACGGCACGCGCGTGCCGGGGCGGGCGCGTGAGCTTCGCGGCCGGTGTGGCCGCGGGCGGGCGGCGTGTGTGTTCGGACACATAGGCTGGCCTGTCGTCGTTCCGGCCGTACTCTGAATCGAGGTGCGGATTACGGCGCGGATACGCCGCCCGCGCCGAGGAGGGCTAGCAGAGGTGCGGGGGGCCGGAGAGATCCGGGAGCGCGGGTTCGGCGGCCGAGCACAAGGCCCGCGACGTTGCGGTGCCGTCCCGGTCGGATAACAAAACAATCTTGCAGTATGAAAATAGTGCTGTACCCGTTCTCAAATCATGGAAACCCTCTACCATTGATGAACGTTGGACCGGACGGTCCGGTGGTTATCCGGCCAGTCCGCCCAGTTCAGCGAGTCGCGCCGTGCAGGGGCGCGAGGTCTTTCGCCGAGGGAGTCGTCGTTGAGCGCAGGAGAAGTAGTGGAAAGCCGGTTGCGGCCGACCGTCTGCGAAGCAGTCGAAACGGCAGCGGCCACGCTCGATCACGGCGGAGTTCGGGCGTTGCGCGTGTTGTTGCACGCCGGTATCACGGCCTACTGGCCATTGGTCAAGGCGTCGCCGTACAAGCAGATCACCGCCTACGAGTCCACCGTCCGCACGATAAGGCAGCGCTGGGAGGCCAGCTCGGAGTGTGTGGCCGACCCCGTCGCGGCGACCACCTTCCAGCAGATGGATGCCGAGATCGCCGCCTTCCTCGAGTTGTGCGCCGCGCGGTCGAACACCCAGTGGCTCGAGCCGGTCGAATCGATCGCCGCCTACTGTGTGTCGATGTTGCAGGGGACCGTGCTGCGCTGGCTGGCCTGCTGTGACGACGAGACCATCCTGGTGGTGCTCGACGATCTGGTGAGCGGGCTGACCGTGCGCGCCGTGGAGGCGTGACACCTCCCCGCGGTACTGGACGTTTGTCCAACTGAGTGGTTGAGTGGACGAGGTGAGCCAGACCTCGCCGATCCCCGGGCTGCACGCGGCCACCGCCGACCTCGACCCGCCGCTGGCGGCGCTGGATCTGCCCGCCCTGCGCGCGAATGCCGCCGACCTGGTGCGCCGCGCGGGCGGAACGCCGATCCGGGTCGCCTCCAAATCCGTGCGCTGCCGCGCCGTGCTGGAGACCGTGCTCGGCTCCGGTCTGACCGCCGACGGCGGTTTCGCGGGCATCATGTCCTATTCGTTGCGGGAAGCGCTGTGGCTGGCCGGGCTGGGCGCCCGCGACATCCTGCTCGGCTACCCGACCGTCGATCGCGCCGCGCTGGCCGCGCTGGCCGCCGACGAGACCGCGCTGTCCTCGATCACCCTGATGATCGACGACGTCGCCCAGCTGGAGCTGACCCGCGCCGCACTGGGCAGCGGGACCGTCCGGCCGCAGGTGTGCCTGGACGTGGACGCCTCGCTGCGCGTCGGGCCGGTGCACCTGGGTGTGCGCCGATCCCCGGTGCGCACCCCCGAGCAGGCCGCCGAACTGGCGCGCGCCGCGAAGGCCGCCGGCTTCGAGGTGGTCGGCGTGATGACCTACGAGGCGCAGATCGCGGGCCTGCCCGACAGCGGCCCGGCCGTGCGCCTGGTCAAGAAACTCTCCGCCGCCGAGATCGGCCGCCGCCGGGCGGCCGTGCTCGACGCGGTGCGCTCGGTGGCCGGCCCGTTGCGCATCGTCAACAGCGGCGGGACGGGCTCGCTGGAGATCAGCGCCGCCGACCCGGAGGTCACCGAGGTCACCGCGGGCTCGGGCCTGTACGTGCCGACCCTGTTCGACGGCTACCGCGCGTTCACCCCGCGCCCCTCCCTGTTCTTCGCCACCCCCGTGCTGCGCAGGCCCGCGCCCGGCATCGCCACCGTCTTCGCCGCGGGCTACATCGCCTCCGGCCCGGCAGGCGCGTCCCGCGTGCCGAAGCCGGTGTGGCCGCGGGGGTTGAAGCTGCTGGGCACCGAGGGCGCGGGCGAGGTGCAGACCCCGCTGAAAGGCGCGAATTCGGCCCGCATCGGTGATCGGGTGTGGTTCCGGCACGCCAAGGCGGGCGAGCTGTGCGAGCGGTTCGACGAGTTGCACCTGGTCGAGCGGGACGGCTCGCGCACCACGGTGCCCACCTACCGGGGTGAAGGCCGCAACTTCGGCTGACCGCGCCGCTCAGCCGAGCCGGAGGAACCGGCCCGGCTCGGTGAGTTCCTCGGGAGACTGCGGCAGGTAGGTGGTCAGCAGCGGCGAGCGGATGACGATCGCCTTCCACATGGCCCGGCTCACCGCCGCCCGGATCAGCCCGGGGGAGAACAGCGCGGCCATGCCGTCGGGCGCGTCCTGCGGGGCGGAGGTGGTCATCGAGATCAGCACCACCGCGGTCTCGCGGCCGCGGAACCGGTCGACCGTGCCGACCAGCACGTCCTCGATCTTGGCCCGCGCCAACAGGGTACGGATGCGGCCGACCTGCGCCTCGTAGGGGGCGATGACGAACAGATCGTGCGGGTGCAGCCTGCGGGTCTGCCCGCCCTCGGTCCACGGCCGCCCGAGCAGTGCGCGCACCTGCCGCACCACCTCGCGGGCCTCGGTCACCGACTCGGTGGAGTCGCCGCGGTGGACGACCGTCACCGTCTCGATGCCGGGCAGCACCCCGTCCAGATGCCGGGCGGCGCCCGCCCGCACGTCGGCGGTCAGCCTGCTGTCGTAGTACAGCCGCGACAGCGGCCCGCACACCCCCGGGTGCATACGCCGGGTGCGGTCGAGGAAGTAGCCGCGTCCGGGCGGCACCGTGTCGCGTCCGTCCAGCAGCCAGGCCAGCACCGAATCCGCCACCGGCGCGGGGTGCGCGGCCTTGGCGTGGGCGGGTTGCGGGTCGCCGACCAGCAGCAGCGAGCGCGCGCCGCCCGCGACCGCGGCCACCTCGGCCAGCGGGAACCGGCCCGCGTCGGCCACCACCAGCAGATCGAGGCTGCCCGCCGGGACCCGCGCCGGATCGGTGAAATCCGTCGGCAGCCCGCCGATCACGCAGCCGTTGACGGCGTGGTCGAGGAAGCGGGCGAAACGCCGCGGGTCGATCACCGCCCATTCCGGGGCCACGGCCTCGGCCTCGGATTCGGCGACCAGTTCCGGCAGCACGCCCGCCGCGACGATGGCCTCGAACAGGTTCTCCACCGTGGGGCGGCTGTGGGCCACGATGCCGATCCGCCAGTGCCGCCTGGTCACCAGCTGGGCGATCACCTGCGCGGTGACCTGGGTCTTTCCCGTGCCCGACGGCGCCTGCACCACCAGATAGGAGTCGTCGAGCCCGGTGACGGCCGCGGTGAGCGCGGCGACGTGATCGCCGTGCACCGGGGGCAGCGCGCCGCTGTGCAAGCGCGGTGGTCGCCTGCCGAGGATGTCGAAGAAGGCCCCGCCCGGCAGCTCGGGCAGAGTCATGAGCAGCCGCTGGCCGGTCGCCTCCACCGCGGCCTCGGCGCGGAAGTCCCACTCCGGCACGCCGGGGGCGATGGCGATGGGCAGTTCGTCGTGCGGGCCGAGTCCCTCCGGCAGGATCTCCTCCAGCCGGACCGCGTCGGCGAACTCGGCGTCGACCGCGCACCCGAGCACCACGGCGGTCCCGGTGGCGCGCCGTCCGTACGGGCCGATCCGGTCGTAGAAGGTGTGCACGCGGGCGCCCGGCGGCAGCGCGGTGGGCGCCGCGGTGCCGGTGGGGCCGGGACGCAGGCCGCCGCCGGAGCCGATGCGGCCGGTCAGGGTGAGGAAGCGCCGCATGGTCGTGCCGTCGGGGCTGCGGTGCCACTTGGTGTCGACGGTGCCCCAGTCGGCGATGAGCACCCCGGGCGCGTCGGACCACTCCCGCACCGGCAGGGTCAGGCGGTCGAGATGCGCCCAGCTCGACGCTCGCCGTTCGCGCCGCCGGTAGCCGAGGATCGCCGCCATGACAGCCGCCGGGTGCGCCTGATCATGCTGCGCCGCACCGTATTCCGCGAGCGCGGCCTCCACCGAGGACGGCGGTGGCGGGCACTGCGCCTCGAATTCCGTATCGGGGCCGAAGGATTCGCGGAACTGCTGGAGCCTGCGCAGCCAGTCGCCGATCCGCAGCAGCGCCACCCCGTCGGATCGCTCGCCGGGGATCAGCGCCCGCAGCCGGTCGAAGCGGTAGGACTCCACGCCGATCACCACCGCGGCGCGCACCACCGGGTACAGGTCGATCATCAGGCTCGCGTGCAGCAGCTCGTCGAGCAACTCCTCGTCGCCGAGGCCGTCACCTTCCGCCAGCAGGGCCGCGCGCACCTCGGCGGAGTAGTAGTAGAGACGCGCGCCGGGGTGGGCGCGCAGATGCGCGTCGGCGTAGCCGAGCACCTGGGTGACCGGCCGCTGTCCGGCGGGCACGCTGAGCAGGGTGCCGTCGCGCTCGTCCAGCCGCCAGCGCACGGCCTCGCCCGCCGGGCCGAAGTCGACGGTCAGCGCCAGGTCGGCGGGATGGGCCTCGGGCAGCGACGACAGCACGGCCGGATCGAGCAGCACGTGGGCGGGTGCGCCGGCGGCCTCGGAGCGCACCTGCAGGGCGGCCTGGTCGCGCAGTGCGGCCACGGTGCGGGCGGACAGGCCCGGCACCTCCTCGTCGAGCACGGCCAGCCGGTCGAC
>NZ_JARWRU010000328.1 GCF_029867845.1 Nocardia farcinica
GCCGCCGCCTACGACCAACTGCACGCCGAGGGTTGGATCGCGGGCAGGCACGGCTCGGGCACCTACCTGACCGCCGCGCCCGCGGGCGCGCCACAACACCATCCGGCCGCGCGCGGCGACGGAGCCCGCCCCGCGTTGCTCGACCTCGGTCCCGGCGCGCCCTGCGTGGACGCCATCGACCGGGCAGCCTGGCGGCGGGCCTGGCGCGCGGCGGCGGACCGGACGCCCGTCGTGCGCAAGGAGCGCGGCGGCGAACCCGCCTACGTGGCGGCGGTGGCCGAGCACCTGCTGCGTCATCGCGGTCTGCGCGCCGGCCACGACACGGACACGGTGGTGCTGGCGACCGCGGGGACCAGCGCGGCCGTCGGGGAACTCGCGGCCGCCCTGCTGCGTCCCGGCGACGCGGTGGCCGTGGAGGACCCCGGCTACCAGCGGGCGGTCGGCGCGTTCCGGGCGGCGGGCATCCGGGTGGAGCCGGTGCCGGTGGACGAGGCGGGCCTGCGGGTGGACCGGATTCCGCCGGACGTGCGGGCGGTGTACTGCACACCCGCGCACCAGTTCCCGATGGGCGCGCGCATGCCCGCCGCGCGCCGGGTGGCACTGGTCGAGCACGCCCGCCGCCACGGCCTGCTCGTGTTGGAGGACGACTACGACGGCGAACTGCGTTACGACACCGCCCCGTTGCCGCTGCTGGCCGCCCTCGCGCCGGACGTGGTGGTGCACCTGGGCACCACCAGCAAGATCTTGTCCCCCACCCTGGGTGTCGGCTGGCTGGTGGCCGCGCCCGGGATCGCGCGGGCGGTGCTGGACCACCGCGAGCGCACCGGAACCACGCCCGCACCCGCCGGACAGCTCGTGGTGGCCGAGCTCGCCCGGCACGGTGACCTCGCCCGGCACCTGCGCCGACTGCGTCGCCTGGTCGCGCCCCGCCGCGAGCTGGTGGTCGCGGCGCTGCGCGAGCGCGGGCTGGAGGTGCTCGGCGACGACGCCGGGTCGCATGTGGTGGTCCCGTTGCCCGGCCAGGCGGCCGAGCGCGCCGCGGTCCGGTTCGGGCGCCTGGCGGGCCTGGAGCTGGACTCGCTCACCCGTCACCACCTCGACGCGGACGTGCCGCGACGCCGCTTCGGCATTCCGCTCGGCTACACGGCGACGAGCCACGCCGAGCTGCGCATCGCCGCGAACGCGGCCGCGGACTGTCTGGCCCGCGCCCGCGAGGAGCACCCGGCAGGCGACGCGAACAGCCCGTAACATGGGTGCATGAGCGATCAGGATCTCCTGGCACGCATCAAACAGCTCGTCGACGACGAACACCGGCTCCGGGCGAAAGCCGTTGCGGGCGAGGTGGATCCGGTCGACGAACGCAAACGGCTGGCCGAACTCGAAGTCATGCTCGACCAGTGCTGGGATCTGCTGCGCCAGCGCCGGGCCCGGCTGGACTCGGGCATGTCCCCCGACGACGCCCAGCTCAACTCCCCGCGCCAGGTCGAGGGCTACCTGCAGTAGTCCTGGCGGCGCGCGGTGCCGCGGGCGGTGGGGCGGAGCAGCCCCGCCCCCCCCCCCCCCCCGCCCCGCGGGGGGGGGGTAAAAAAAAGGCGGGTGTGTAACCA
>NZ_JARWRU010000329.1 GCF_029867845.1 Nocardia farcinica
GCCGAGGACGCGGCCGCCGCGGCGAGCACGGCGGTCGGCACGGCCACCGGCGCGCTGGAGGCCGCCTTCGCCGCGCTCGGCGATCCGAAGGCCGGCGTGCCCGCCGACACCACCCCGGCCTCGACCACGCCCGCGTCGACCCCGGTGTCGAACCAGCCGAGCCACCTCTCCACCGGCAGCGGCTCCAGCCCGTCGCCGGGGAGCTCGCCGGGCAACCCCGGCTCGCCGGGCGGCTCCGGCTGGTCCGGCTCGTCGGCCGGTCCCGGCTCCAGCGCGCCCTCCGGGCCGCTGCCGACCGGCGACGTCGCGGAGTGGATCGAGCAGGCCAAGAAGATACTCATCGAGATGGGCTACAGCCCGGATCAGATCGACGAGCGCGCCATCGCGCTGATCATCGAGCACGAGTCGGGCGGCAACCCCTACGCGGAGAACCGGTGGGACAGCAACTGGCTGGCCGGGCATCCGTCGAAGGGCATCATGCAGACCATCGACAGCACCTTCGACGCCTACGCCGCACCCGGTCACACCGACATCTGGGATCCGGTGGACAACATCGTCGCCGCCACCCGCTACGCCATCGACCGCTACGGCTCGCTGTCGAACGTGCCCGGTGTCGCCGGCGTCAACTCCGGCGGCGCGTACCAGGGCTATTGATTCCACCCCGCTGTGCCCACCCCGCTGTGCCCATCCCGCTGCCCTCGCCGAACCCGGCCACGGGGGCCCCTCGGAGCGCCCGAGACGGCGGGTGCCCTGCCCCGCTTCGCTGCGACAATGGACATCGGTGGGGGTACACCGGACCTCTACCTGTGAGTACAGTCGGCTCGACACGAGGGCAGGCCCTTTGCCCCGTAAAGTCGTCTCACAGCAGGCAGTGCAGAACAGCACCGTAAGAAACACCGCGGCACAACGTGCAGCGCGAGGAGCACCAGTGTCACTCGATCAGCCACTCGCCCCGGTTCCCGAACAGGGCATGGGCTTCGATGCGGCGTGGCCCGTCCGGGCTGGCGATGTTGATCCCTACAACCGGCTGCGCTTCGACGCGGTCGCGCGGTATCTGCAGGATATCGCCTGGGAGCAGTTGCATCAGACCTTCCTGGCCCGCACCGACCCCAACTGGATCGTGCGGCGCACCGTCATCGACGTCATCCGGCCGGTGCTGTGGCCCGACACGGTGCACCTGCTGCGGTGGTGCTCGAGCATGTCCACCCGCTGGACCAACATGCGGGTGCGCATCACCAGCGACAACGGCGGTCTGATCGAGACCGAGGGCTTCTGGATCAACATCAGCGAGTCGACCGGGATGCCCGCCAGGATCAGCGACGAGGGCCTGGCCTACCTGGCCAGGAGCACCGACGAGCACCGGCTGCGCTGGCGGCCCTACCTGACCGACGCCGCACCCCCGGAGTCCGACACCGACCTGCCGTTCCCGGTCCGGGTCACCGACATCGACCAGTACAACCACGTCAACAACGCCTGCTACTGGCAGGCCGTCGAGCACTTCCTGGTCGAGTACCCCAAGCTCATCGCCGGGCCGCACCGCGCGGTCATCGAGTACGTCGCCCCCGTGCTGGCCCGCCAGCACATCACCGTGCGCAGCCGCTTCGCGCCGGGCGACCGCAGCCCCGGGCGCCCGGTGCTGCGGCTGTGGTTCGTGGTGGGCGGGGCGACCACCACGGTCGTGCGCATCATGCCGCTGACCGGCTGAGTGCCGCACCGTCCCCGGGCGGGGTTCGACACGCCACGGGGCGGGACGCGGCCGGAAGCCGAGGGCCGGCGCGGGGGGACGGCTCGGCGGGCGCCGGCGCGGAGTG
>NZ_JARWRU010000330.1 GCF_029867845.1 Nocardia farcinica
GGATGGGGCCGAAGATCTCCTCGCGCATCAGCTCCGAGCCCGGATCGGGATCGGTGACCAGCGCCGGGGCGATGGCGAGCTTGTCGCGGTCGACGGCGCCGCCGAACTGCTCGCCGCCGTGGCCTGCCAGCGCACCCGCGAGCCGTTCGAGGTGGCGCTCGTTGACGATGTGGGTGGTGTCGTTCGCGGCGTGCGCGGGCAACTCGACGAGCAACCGCTCGACCAGCTTCGGCCGTACCGAGTCCTCCACGAGCACGTAATCCGGCGCGATGCAGGTCTGGCCCGAGTTGATCGACTTGGCCCACGCGATCCGTCGGGCGGCTACCTCGATATCGGCATCCGCGGTGACGATCACCGGGCTCTTGCCACCCAGTTCGAGCGTCACGGGAGTGAGGTGCTGCGCGGCAGCGGTCATCACGGCCTTGCCGACCGCCGTGGAGCCGGTGAAGAAGATGTGGTCGAAGCGCTGTTCCAGCAGCGCCCGGTTGACCTGCCCGTCACCGAGCACGACCCGCACGGCTTCCGGATCCACGTAGCGCGGCAGCAGCCGCGCCAGCAGCGCGCCCGTCGCGTTCGCCAGGTCGGAAGGCTTGAGCACCACGGTGTTTCCCGCCGCCAGTGCGCTCACCAGGGGCTGCACGGTCAGCAGCAGCGGGAAGTTCCAGGTGCCGAGAATCAGCACGGTGCCTTTGGGTTCCGGCAGCGACCACGCCTTGCCCGGCGCCGTCGCGGCGCTCACCCGCACCGGCGTCGGACGCACCCAGCTCGCCAGCTGCGACAGCGTGTGCCGGATCTCGTGCCGCACCGGGCCGATATCAGCCATGAATGTCGCCATCGGGCTGCGCCCGAGATCCTCGCCGATCGCTGCCGCGATTTCGGCGTCGCTTTCATCGATGAAACGCAGCAAGCCTTCCAATTGCGCAATTCGCCAGGAGAGCGGGCGGGTCCGACCGCTCGAGAATGCGACTCGGGCGCGCTCCACATCCACGTGGATGTCCGACCGCCGCGCCACCTTCGGGGTCGCTGTTTCGATATCGGTCACCGGTCGACCCCCGCATGAACACCGGTGGTCGAAAATACCTCGGCGACACAGAGTAAGGCCGCTCGAGCAGGAAGAAGAGGGAACATGACGAGCACCATACAGAGTGTTCAGATGTAATGTCAATCACGTTCGGCGCTGACGAATTCGATTAGCCCGACAGAGGTGTACACGTTGTATGAACTACATGTATGAACTACCATCTTGCGCCATGTTGAAATGGGAATTAATTTCCAGGACAGACGTCCTCGAAATCCGCCGGTCGAGCGCGGCGACGGCTTTGATCCTGGCCCGGCCACACGCGTTGAACGCATTCGATCTCGCCCTGCAACAGCAATTGCGCGACGCCGTGGATCGGGCGGCGGCGGACGATTCGGTGCGCTGCGTTGTGCTCGCCGGTGCGGGCCGGGCGTTCTCGGCCGGGGCCGATCTGGCGCTCGACCAGCTGACGCCGGAGACGCGCCTGTCGCCGCGCACCGAGGAGGAGCTGCGGATGCGCTACAACCCGACCGTGCGGGCGATCCGCACCATGCCCAAACCGGTGATCGCCGCGGTCGGCGGCCCCGCCGTCGGCGCGGGCTGCTCGCTGGCGTTGGCCTGCGACCAGATCATCGCGGCCCGGTCGGCTTCCTTCTCTATGGCTTTCGCCAAGGTCGGGCTCACGCTCGACGCGGGCGCTTCGGCGCTGCTGGGTGCTCGAATCGGACTGGGCCGGGCCACCCGGATGGCGCTGCTGGCCGAGCGGGTGGACGCCGAGACCGCGCTCGGCTGGGGCATGGTGGACGAGGTCGTCGCCGAGGAGTCGCTGCACGACCGGGTGTCCGAGCTCGCGCTGCGCCTGGCCGCCGGCCCCACCGCCGCCTTCGCGGCAACCAAGCGCAGTGTGAACACCGCCCTGCTCGCACACCTGGAAGCGGCGTTCGAGAGCGAAGTCGACGGGCAGACCCGGCTGGTCGACGCCGCGGACTTCCGGGAGGGGGTGGCGGCCTTCACCGAGCGGCGGCCGCCTGCGTTCACCGGGCACTGAGAACCGTCGGCGGTATCGACGGCGCGGTACCGCCGATCAGGTGGCGGCTTCGCCGACGGCCCGGAGCAGCGCGGCATCGAACTCGTCGGCCGCTTCCAGCATGGGATAGTGGCCGGTGTCGAGTTCGACCAGGGTGGTGCCGAGCCGCTCGTGCAGCCAGCGTGCCCCGCGAACCGAGAGCGCGGGGTCGGCGGTACCGATGATCTGGGTCACCGGAATACGCACACTGTCGAGAATGTCCACCTGATCGGTGCACAGCAGCGTCCGC
Organism: Nocardia farcinica; assembly: GCF_029867845.1. Lineage (GTDB taxonomy): Bacteria > Actinomycetota > Actinomycetes > Mycobacteriales > Mycobacteriaceae > Nocardia > Nocardia farcinica_A. The sequence goes on from NZ_JARWRU010000330.1 coordinate 2,335, forward strand.
ATCGCGGCACGCGCGGACCAGCTCGGGGTACGCAGGGAGATGCGGTGCAGCCAGTCGAGCACATGCGGCGCCGGCTTCTCCTCGAACGGATCACCGACGGCGCTGCGGCGCAGCGCGATACGGTCGTCGTGCTCTGCGGCGAGAATGGCGTTCAACGGCCCATCGGCGGGCACCCCGAACGGGAACGACGGGGTCCGGGAGGCGGCGACGCCGTTGGAAGCCACCAGGACGACTCGCTCGACCAGAGCGGTATGGTCGGAGGCGAGACGCAGCGCGACCATACCGCCCAGCGACCATCCCACCACCGCCGCCGAGGACGCCCCGGAGGCGGCCAGGACGTCGGCGGCATCAGCGGCGAGCGATTCGATCTCGTAGCCATCGAGCGGGGCATCGGAGCCGCCGTGCCCCCGCAGGTCCATCGCCAGCACCCGGTGCCCGCGTTCGGCCAGCACCCGGATCTGCCGATCCCAGGCTTCGCTGCTCAGACTCCAGCCGTGGATCAGCAGCACGGGCCGTCCGGCGCCCAGTTCCCGGACGTTGATGCGCACTCCACCGCGCACCTCGACGAGACGTTCGGTCATGTTTCCTCTTGCTCCGACGAGAAGGCGGGGG
>NZ_JARWRU010000331.1 GCF_029867845.1 Nocardia farcinica
GGTCTGGGCGAGCGCGTCGTCGAGCGCCGCGTCCAGCGCGTCGACGGCCGCGGCGGACTCGCTGGGGCCGCTGCCGGTGGCCACCTCGGCCGCGCCGGTGTAGTCGCCGCGGTCGAGGGCGTCGTTCATCCGCTGATGCGAGGCCAGCCACCGGGCCAGCGCGTCGTCGGCGTCGACGACCGCGCCGGTGGCGGGCGCGTCGCGCGGGTAGCCGTCGAGCAGGTCGGTGATGCGGGCGATGGCGTCGTCGAAGACCCGGTCGTAGTCGCCGGTCGCGTCGCGTCTGGCCAGTTTCAACGTCTCCGCGGTGCGGGCCTGGTGGGTGAGGATGCGGCTCTCCACCAGACGGGAACCGGGCACCGTGCCCTGGTCGCGGCCGTCGATCATCGCGGCGGCCGAGATCGAGCCGCCGATCACCGTCCAGCCCAGCAGCAACAGCATCGCCGCCGAGGCGGCCAGCAGGCCGGGATTGAGCATGCGCCGCCAGCGCCTGGCCAGCATGGTCTGCACCCATGCCAGGGCGGCCAGTGCCACCAGCAGCAGGACGATCGCCGTCCACGGCGGGCGCACATGGCTGCGCGTGGCCTGCTCCACCGCCGCCGACCGCTGGTGCTCCAGTTCCTCGGCCATCGGCAGCAGCGTGCTCTGCATCTGGTTCGAGGCCTCGCTCAGGTAGGCGGCGCCGACCGGGTAGCCGCTGCGATTGTCGGCGCGGGCGGTCTCCACCAGTCCGGTGTAGAGCGGCAGGCCGGTGGCGATGCCGGTGCGCAGGCGGATGTCGGTGTCGTTGTCGGCCGCGCCGACCACCAGCTCGGCCGAGGCCTCACCGACGGCCCGCAGGTAGCGCTCGCGCACGGTCTGCGGTTCCAGGCCACCGGAGATGAAGGCGGTCGCGGCGGCGGCGTCGGCGATGGACATCGAGGTGTAGAGCCGGTGCGCGGAGTGCGCGTCCGGTTCGGTCTCGGCCAGCAGCACGTCCAGGGCGTGCTGGCGGTCGCCGACCGCGCCGGAGGTGACCACGGCCGCGCTCACACACAGCACGATCAGCAGCAATCCCACCGCAATCAACAGACCGGGGGACGACTTGGCGAAGGCGCGCACATTGTCGGGGGCGAACCGCTCACGCAGCGCGGCGGCCGCGGCGGCCCGGTGACCGGGTGCGGG
>NZ_JARWRU010000332.1 GCF_029867845.1 Nocardia farcinica
CCCGGCGCGCAGCTCGCCCACGAAATCCGCGTAGCCGGGGGTGTCGATCAGGTTGATCTTGGTCTCGCGCCACCCCACGGGCACCACCGAGACCTGCACCGACCGGTGCCTGCGTCGCTCGATCTCGTCGTAGTCGGACAGGCTGGTGCCGTCCTCCACCCGTCCCGCGCGATCGAGTGCGCCGCCGGCCAGCGCCAGCGCCTCCACCAACGTCGTCTTGCCTGCTCCGCTGTGCCCGACCAGCGCCACGTTCCGAATGCGCTCCGGCCGGTCAACGGTCATCACACCGTCGGCCATGTCACGCTTCCTCGCCTCGACATTCGCGGTATGTCGAGCTTCCCACCATCGTCGTCGCAAGTCCACGCCCGACGACGGGCCGAGGTGGGGCGGCGGGCGCGGCGGGCCGGTCAGGCGGCGATCCGGCCGGACCAGATGCTGAAGCCGCGATTGCCGATCGTGCAGCCGAACGATCCGTGGAAGCCGATCTCGCAGCGCACGCCCGCGTGGTCGATGTACGGGCCCCACTGGCCGTCACCGGTCTTCACTGCGTCCAGCGGCGGGTTGCCGCCGGGGATGGTGAACTGGGCGCCGGGGGTGAAGGTCGGGTGTGCGGGCAGCCACGGCACGTCGAGGACGATCTCGCCCACCGGGAAGCCGAACGGCAGCTGTCCGTACACGACCGGCATGGGGTAGGGCAGGTCACAACCGACCGTGCCGTTGCCGGAGATGGCGCACTGGATGGAACCCGCGGAGAAGTGCACGGTCGCCGGTTCCGCGTGTGCGGTCGTGGTGAACAGGAAGGAAACCGCGCACGCGGCCCCCAGAAGCCCGGCCACCCGCGTCGTGAATCGCTTCATCCGAACTCCTCACCCGCTGGGATGTGCTGTCGGTGCCTGTGCGGAGCGGCGCCCTGCCGGAAAGTCCCGGCGGTGGCGCTGCCGAACGCACCGCCACTGTCGCACAGACCCCGCGCCGCCGGTGCCGAAAACGGGCAGGAGAGTCCCGGCCGCGCGGGTGTCGCCGGACCCGGCAGCCGTTATCGGTCGCAGCCGATGCCGTCGCCGTCGCGGTCGAGGCCGTACTCGTCGGGGCCGATGACGGTCACGCGGCCGGTGTAGACCGGGCCGTTGCCGCTGCCGCCCACGCAGTCCACATCGCTGGTGATCGGCAGGCAGGGGATGTAGGAGGGATGGCACTCGGCGGGCTCGGCCGACGCCGAGGGCGAGGCGGGGGCGGCGAGGACGAAGGCGGCGGCCGCGAGAGCGGACACTCCGAGCGAGAACAGGTGACGCATGGTGCTCCTAATCCAGGTACGGATTCGATAGTGTGCCACGGGTTCGCCCGCGCCACCAGCGCGCGGAGCCCGTCGTCGCCGCACTGCCCAGTGACCGCCGCGCCGCCGCCAATCCCCCGCTGTTACAGTGCCTTTCGGCGATGCGGAGCCAGGTCGGCGGCCTACCGTTGAGCCAGTCGATCGTGGGACGGCGATGGAGGGCGGCCGCGATGCTGGTCATCGACGAGGCGACTGCGGTCGCGTATTCCGAGCAGCGGGTCATCGACTGGATGCGCACCTGGTCCGGCCAGTGGATCATCGTCGGCCTCGCCCTGCGCGTCGGTTCGGGTGAGCACACCGATCTGGTCGTCCTCACGCCACGCGCCACCATCGTCATGGACGTCGAGGGCACCGTCCCCGACGCGCGCGACGGCGTGCTGTCGGTCCGCCCCGACGGTCGCTGGAAGCTGTCCGGCTACGAGGGAGACCCCCTCGGGGAGAACGAGACTCCCGGCGCGAAGCGCTCGCTCGACCGCATGTCCGATGCCGTCGCGGCCCTGTCGGAGACGGTGCGCGCGCGCAATCCCGAAGCCCGTGTCGAGGGCCTGGTCGTCGTCGTGCCGCCCGGGGAGTCCGACATCACCGTGCGCGGTGGCGCCGGCCGCCCGCGCTGCGGGGTCGTGGTCGCCGAGACCGCCGCCGATCTGCGCGCGTGGTTCCACCGCACCGCGAGCCGCCCCGTCGTCTGGAGCGCCGAGAGCGCCCACGACCAGAACAACGAACTCGGCGCTGGCGAGCGCGTCTCGGTCGAGGACCTGCACGCCGAGG
>NZ_JARWRU010000333.1 GCF_029867845.1 Nocardia farcinica
CCTTCACCGAGACCATCGTCAAACCGATGACCTGGGACGAGTTCCCCGAATCCGGTCGCGACCTGTGGCGCGCCATCCGCACCGACGGCATCGGCGAAGCGATGTTCCTCGACGACTCCTTCGTCCGGGACGGGCTGCGGACGATCTCGGACCGGCTCGGCCCCGCCGACCTGGAGGTCTACCGGCAGCCCTACCCGACCAGGGAGAGCAGGCTCCCGTTGCTGCGCTGGGCGCGCTCGATGCCGCTGGACGGGACGCCGGAGGATGTCGTCGCGCGCGCGAAGGCCTACGGCGAGTGGCTGGCGTCCAGCCCGGAGGTCCCCAAACTGATGGTGACCTTCACCCCGGCATACGGAACGATGACCGAACCCGCCGTCGTCGACTGGTGTGCGAAAACCATTGCCGGCCTGCACATCCAGCACTACGAACAGGTCGCGGGCCACCACACCCCGGAGGACCAGCCGGACCTGCTCGCCGCGGCCGTCTCCGCGTGGTTGGACCGCCACGATCTCCGCTGACCGGTGGCACCTGCCGCCAGGTGCGGTCGTGGACCACGCGAACCGGTGAGCATCCGCATCCCATGGGACGTCTCGCCCCTGTCGGCCGTGCGCTCGGCGTGCGGTCAGGGAGTGACAGGCAGTTCGACGGTGAAGCGGGAACCGTGGCCGGGACCTGCGCTGTGGGCGCGGATGCGGCCGTGGTGGGCTTCGACCAGTGCGCGGGAGATGGTCAGGCCGATACCGCTGCCGCCGGGGTGGCGGGTGCGGGCGGGGTCGGCGCGGTAGAACCGGTCGAAGAGGTGGTCGAGATGTTCGGGGGCGATGCCGTCTCCGGTGTCGGTGACCGCGAGTTCGGCGCGGTCGCGGCCGGTCAGCCGGCTGCTGACGGTGACCTCGCCGCCGGTCGGGGTGTGGCGCAGCGCGTTGTGGAGCAGGTTGGCCAAGACCTGGGCGAGCCGGTCGGGATCGACGGTGACGGTGGCGGAGTCGTGGATCGCGGTGCGCAGCGCGACGCCCTTCGCGTCGAACTGTTCACCAGCGGTGTGGACGGCGTGGGTGACCAGCGTCGCGGTGGTCGTGGGAACCGGGTGGAGGTCGGTGAGGTGTTCCTCGGCGCGGGAGACGGCGTCGATGTCCTGGACGAGTCGTTCGAGGCGGTGGGTCGCGGCGCGCAGCACGTGCCGGGTGTCGTCGTCGTAGCCGCGGACGTTGTCGTCGAGTGCTTCCAGGTAGGAGTCGAGGGTGGCGATCGGGGTGCGCATCTCGTGGCCGAGGTCGGCCAGCATTCTGCGGCGGGTGGTCTCGGTGGCCTCGAGGCGACGGGCGAGTTCGTTGACGGTGGTGGCGAGTTCGTCGAATTCGCGGCCGAGGCCCGGGCTGGGGACGCGGCTGTCGTAGTGTCCGCCGGCGATGCAGGCGGTGGAGGACGTGACGGCGACCAGCGAACGCTGCACCCGGTGGGTGATGTACCAGCTCACCGCGAGCGCCAGCAGCACCGCGAGCGCGACGGCCAATCCCCAGGCGAGCCGGATCGATTGGGCGAAGGCCTGCTCGACATGAGCCGCCTGACTCGAGCCGTGCTCGATGCCCGCCATGCCGAGATGGTCGTTGAAGATCCCCGGCGCGACGGTGGAGGCGACGATCCAGGCGATGACGGCGCAGCCGACGACCACTGCGGTCAGGGCGATGAACAGGCGGGTGCCGAAACTCGCGGCGGACGGTGCGTGCTCGTCCTCGCCACGTGGATCGTGCGGGCGGAGTGCGGTTTTCATGTCCCACTGCCCATCCGGTAGCCGACCCCGCGGACGGTGCGCACATAACGTCCGCGGCCGGCCTCGTCGCCCAGTTTGCGGCGCAGGTGACCGATGTGAACGTCGACCAAGTGCTCGTCGCCGATCCAGTTCGGACCCCAGACCGCGTCGACCAACCGAGCGCGGGTCAGGACCACGCCCGCATCGCGTGCCAGGGCGGCGAGGACGTCGAATTCGGTGCGGGTGAGCGCCACCGGAGTTCCGGCGACGGTCACCTCGCGGCCGTCGACGTCGATGGTGAGATCACCGAACACACGGGTGCGGGAAGCAGTGCCGGTGCCCGCCGGTCGCGTGGTCGTGGTGCGCGGGCGGCGCAACATGGCCTGGATGCGGGCCATCAGCACGCGGGGGCTGAACGGCTTGGTCATGTAGTCGTCGGCGCCGACCGACAGTCCGATGAGGGTGTCGACCTCGTCGGCGCGGGCGGTCAGCATCACGACGTAGGTGTCGGAGAAGGTGCGCAGTTGCCTGCACACCTCGACTCCGTCCAGCCCGGGCAGACCGAGATCCAGCACCACCACATCGGGATCGACCCGCCGAGCCAGCGCGACGGCGTCGTGGCCGTCAGCGGTGATCGTGACATCGAATCCATCGCGTTCCAGATAGCTGCCGACCAGGCTCGCCAGCGGCGCCTCGTCCTCGACCACCATCGCCCTCGACCCGGTGCCGGGCCGCCGGGCGGGCGCGGAGTCGCTGGGGGGTGCCGGTGGGGGTGCGGACGATGCCATGGTCCCCATCTTCACCGGCTCGCCGTGTCGATACCGCCGCGCCCGCCCTTCTCGAGCAAATCTTCATACGACCTCCATCGAAGTGCCGAGGTGAGCCGGCCATGCTGGGCGCCGAGAACCGAGGAGCGCGCCCGACCGGCCACGACTCGTGCCGATCCCGGTCGCCTCGTCCTGTCCAGCGAAAGGAACCGCTCATGAACACGAAGAAGACCCTCGCCGCGGGTGCCGCCGTGCTCGCCGTCGCGCTGAGCGCCGCCGCGTGCGGCGACTCCGACACCGACACCACCGCGGCGCCGACCACGGCCGAGAGCACCGCCACGACCGGGACCACCGAGAACGCCGCCGCGCACAACCAGGCCGACGTGACGTTCGCGCAGATGATGATCCCGCATCACACCCAGGCGGTGGAGATGAGCGACACGTTGCTGGGGAAACAGGACATCCCCGAATCCGTGACCGCCCTGGCCCAGCAGATCAAGGCCGCTCAGTCCCCGGAGATCGATCAGCTCACCGCCTGGCTCGAGCAGTGGGGCGAGCCGAGCCCGACGCCGGACGACATGCCGGGCCACGACATGCCAGGCCACGAGATGCCCGGGATGACGGGCATGCCCGGCATGAGCGACATGCCGGGCATGATGAGCGAACAGGACATGCGAGCGCTCGACGACGCGCAGGGCACCGAAGCGGCCAGGCTGTTCCTCGACCTCATGATCGCCCACCACGAAGGCGCGATCGAGATGGCGCGCACCGAGATCGACAACGGACAGTCCCCCGACGCCGTGCGGATGGCCACCGCCATCGTGGAGACTCAGCAGCAGGAGATCGACACCATGCGCCGGTTGCTGACGACGGTGTAGAGAAGGCTCATCGCGTCTCAGACCACCCGCAGCGGCGGGGACGGCTCGAAGGTGACCGGCAGTTCGGTCAGGGTGCGATGCATCGGGCCCGGCCGCCATGTCAGCTCCGACACCGCGACGGCGGGCTGGAGATCGGGCAGGGCGTCGAGGAGCTGGTCGATGGCGCACTGCGCGATGAGGTAGCCCAGCGACTTGGCCGGGCAGGCATGCGGGCCCGCTCCCCAAGCGAGGTGGGCGCGGTTGCCCGCGTGCTCACCGGCGACGATCTCCGGGTCGTCGTTGCAGCCCGCCAGGCTGATCACGACCGGCTGGTGGGCGGGCAGCCAGACATCGTCCATGAGGACGGGACGGCGGGGATAGGCGACGCAGGCGTTGGGCAGCGGTGGGTCGCTGAACAGCACCTCGTCGATCGCGTCGCGCGTGGACAGGCTCCCGCCCACGATGCCGCCGCCGAACCGCTCATCGGTGAGCATCAGGCGAAGCGCGTTGCTGATCAGCCTCTGGACCGGTTCCATCCCGACCCCGTAGAACGACAGCACCTGATGCAGGATCTCCTCCTCGCTCAACCGCGCGGGATGGCCGAGCAGGCTGGTGGTCAGATCCGTGCCGGGACGGCCGCGCTTGTACTCGATCAGCTCACGCACCGCGTCCTCGAAGGCGCGCTCACCATCGGCCGCCCGCGCTGCGTCGAAGACCGACGCCGTGGCCGAAGCCGCCTTCGCGCTGATCTCCGGCGGGCACCCCAGCAGGGTGTTCACGACCGTGTACACCAGCGGAAAGGCGTACTGGCTCACCAGATCCGCCGACCCCTCCGCGCAGAACCCGTTGATCAGTGGCACGGCCGTGCGTTCCACGACCGCGATCACGCCGTGCAGATCGACCGCCTCGACCGCCGCCGTGGTGGCCTGCCGCAAACGTTCGTGGGCGGCCCCGGAATTGCGGGAGGCGTTCGGCCGCCACCGGAACACCGGCAGCACCGGGCAATCCGGCGGCACGCTCGCCTCCCAGGTGCGCGGATCGACCGGGAACCGATCGGGATCGTTGAGAATGCGCAGCGCCGTGCGATATCCGATCACCAGCGTCGCGGGCACCCCCGGCGCCAGTTCGACCGGCACCAGCGAACCGAACTGCTCCCGCATCTTCCGGTAGACGTTGTGCGGGTCGACGGTGAACTCCGTGGAATACAGGCGGACGCGGTGTCCGTCGACCGGCAGGAGGTCTGTCGGCGCAGTGGACAAGAGTGTCTCCAGGTGAGAGTGAACGGGTGGAACAGTGTCTTCGGGCCGTCTCCCGGTAGCGTCAGACCCTAGCTCACTGCCAGCAATCCCGATGCCGAATCAGCGGTCCCGCCGTCACACCCGGACTCGATCGACGTCCGCGGCGCCCTCCGTGGCCCCCGGACGAGGCCGCTGATGCCGCACTATCCCGTGGGATCAGCTCCGAGCAGGGATGGGAGTCGGGATTTCAGGGCGTTCCCTGATGTGCGGGCGCCCGCGCCGATGGTTGGGTGGGACCATGTCGGCGAAGGCAGCGATCGATGAATTGAGCCGCGTGGAAAGGGTTTTCGACCGTCTGGCGGCCGGGTACGACCGGCAGCTCGACTGGTCGGAACGGTATCTGCTCGGCGAGGGCCGCACATGGGCGGTGGACCAGGCGCACGGCGTGACCGTCGAGATCGGCGTGGGCAGCGGGTTGAACCTGCCTCGCTACGGCGCCGGGGTGCGCCGGGTGATCGGGATCGACCTGTCCGAGCCGATGCTCGCGCTCGCGCGGTCCCGGCAGGCCACCGTGCCGGTGGAACTGCGCCACGGGGATGTGCAGCGGCTCGACCTGCCGGACGCCTCGGCCGACACCGTGGTCTCCACCTACACGTTCTGCACCATCCCCGATCCGGCCGCCGCGGCGCGCTCGGCATGGCGGGTGCTGCGTCCCGGCGGCGTGTTCATCGCGGTCGAACACGGTCCGGCCCGGTCCGCGGCGCTCGCGACACTGATGCGCTGGGTCGAGCCGCTGGCGGTGCGCATGGCGGCGGACCATCTGACCCGCGAGCCGGTCGGCTACCTCGCCGACGCCGGGTTCGACATCGACTACGCCGATCGGACCGGCCGCGGCGGGATCGTGTTCCGGGTGGTCGCGCGTAAGCCTTCGTAGGCGCTTCGGCGGGATGGCACGAGGGGAGCGGCGGCCGGGAGCACGCGAAATCGGCTGCGCGTCAACCGCCCGGCGACAACGGGGCACTCCGAGCGCCTAAGCTGCGGTGGTGCGTCCACAGCAACCGCCGCAGGCGGTGATCGACCTGGCCGAAGGTGTCGCGAAGCGCGCGGCGGCCGCGATCCTCCTCGCCGCCGGACTCGGCCTGCTCGCGATCTGGGCCGGACTCAGCGGCCGTGTCACCGGCGGCCAGGGGGCGGGGATCGCCGTCGCGGTCGTCGGGGGAGTGCTGGTGCTGATCGGGCTGACCGGTGCGCTGCTGTGGCGGGTGATCACCCGGCCACGATCATTGGTGATCGATCAGGCCGGACTGCGGTGGCACGACCCGCGCGGAAACCCGTGGCAGGTCGCCTGGCCGGAACTGGCGGGAGTCGCGTTATCGCGCACCGTGAACCGGAACCCGACGAAGGTCGCCCCATCGGCGATGGTGCGGCTCGACCTGTTCCCCGCCGACCCCGGGTTCCGGCGCCGCCACCCCGAGATGGAGCCGCTGTGGGAGTTCCATCGCGTCCACGCCGGATATCGCGTGCCGTTCGGCGAAGTCCTCGACCGGGACGGCCTGGTCCCGCGCCTCGACCACGCGTTGCGCACCTTCGCCGGCCCGCGCTATCGCGGCGTGCGGGACGAGGGCTGCACCGTCGGGCTGACCTGACGCGGCGAGCGCCGCACCGGTCCGGCGGCGACGACGGGTGATCGGTGGACCGACACTCCGTGACCGCCCGAGGATGCCCCGGACCTCGGCTGTAAGGTTCTGCGTGTTGCGCAAGGGGGTTCGCCGCACCAGCCGACAATCGCTCGAAGTCCGGCTCTGTTCACCTGTCCGGGGTACCTGAGTGGAGGGGTTCGAAGAATGAGGTTCGCAAAGACCGCCGCTGCCGCCTGCACGGTCGCCACCGCGTTGGTGATCACCGCGGCGACCGCGCACGCGGAACCGGCCGCGCCGCCGGATACCGTGGCCGCCACGGTATCCGGGGTCGATCACGGCATCGGCTACCAGATCACGGTGTCACCGGTGGACGAGGCCGTGATCGCCACCGTCGGGACCGGCAGGTTCGGCTTCGGCCCCGGCGGTGCCGTATTGCTCCAGACGGATGGCGGAACAGCGCTCGCCGAGGTGCCGCTGTCCTACGCCGCCGAGGGCCGAACCATCGCCCTCACACCCCACATCGACGCCGCGGGCCACACCCTGACCCTGACGGCGTCCGCCACGGCGGCGGACATCGCGGAAGGGCCGGGCACGACCTCCTTCCAGCGGCTCGCGCAGCAGATCGACAAGAATCTGCCCGGCGTGGTCGGCGGGGCCGTCGTGGGCGGCCTGCTCGGCGCCTGCCTCGTCCTCATCTGGGGCATCAGCATCCCCGCCGGGGTGCTGATCGGCGGAACCATCGGCGGCTACGTCTCCGGTGGCCCGGAGTTCCTCGACGCCGTCACGGCGTTCGTCACCGGCCGGCCGTAGGCGCGTCGAACTCCTGTGTCGACGGACGGTCCGCATGCCCTCCCGTCGCGATGCTCAGGAAGAGGTGACCGGCTGCGTCTGCTCGCACCAGGCGAGTTCCTCGGCGCTGAGAGTGCCCAGGTCCTTCGCCCGCTGGATCCACTCGGGCACCAGGCGGACGAACTCGCCCACGTCGTAGAAGTCCTCCTCCTTGGAGAACTTCCCGTCGCCGGCGTAGGTGAGGATGCTGATGTTGTCGGACCCCATCTGTGAGCCGTCGCCGGGATCCCGCAGCAGGTTGTTGAGCTTCGCCACGATCACGCCGTTGACCTCGTCGATGAGGTGCCAGTAGGCGGGGAACGAGGTCATCGCCGCGCCGGGAAACTTCGCCAGCGTGGGTTCGACCCACGCCCAGATCGCGTCGTGCCCCTTCAGGACGCCTGCCATCGGCTCGTGGTACTCGGCGTCGGGCGTGAACAGCTCGACGAATTCACGCCAGCTGCCCTCGCCGGAAGCGGCCCTTGCCACGGTGGAATGCCAGTTCTGAAAGGCTGCTTCCAATTCTTCTCTGCTCCATGTGCTGCTCATGTCGCGGACGCTAACGAGGGGGCCGAAACAGGCGGAATCCGCGCTCCCGCTCAAC
>NZ_JARWRU010000334.1 GCF_029867845.1 Nocardia farcinica
CGCGCTGTGCAAGCTGGCCCGCAACCAGCCGCGCACCATCCCCTACATCCACAAGGCCGCGGCCTACGCGGGCAGCTACCGCCGTCAGGTGGACCGTTCCTACCGGGTCTTCGCCTCGCCTCGGCTGGTGCGCTTCACCGAGATGGAATACGCGCTGCCGCGCGAACACTCGGCCGAGGCGATCAGGGCGATCAAGAACCTCGCGCGCCGTTTCGACACCCCGATGCCCATCGAGGTGCGCTGGGTCGCCCCCGACGACGCGCTGCTCTCGCCCGCGGGCGGCCGCGAGACCTGCTACATCGCCGTGCACCAGTACCAGGGCATGCCGTGGCAGGCCTTCTTCCGCGCCTGCGAGGCGGTCTTCGACTCCTTCGACGGCAGGCCGCACTGGGGCAAGCGGCACTTCCAGACCGCCGACACGCTGCGCGAGCGCTACCCGCACTGGGATCGATTCCAGCAGGTGCGCAAGCGTTTCGACCCGGAGGGGCGCTTCGCCAACGAGTACCTGAACCGGGTGCTCGGCCCGGTGGGCTGACCAGCCCTTCCCACCACCGGGCAAGCGCGGCGAATCCTCCCGCGGCGTCCGGGATCTCCCGGCGCCGACGTTCGAATCACGAGGAGGCGGCGCGGATCTCCTCGACCAGCCGGGGCAGCGCCTCGCCGATGGGATCGCGGACGATCTCGGTGGCCAGCCGGTCGTAGGGCGTCGGCTCGGCGTTGACGACCACCAGCGCGGCGCCCGCGTCCACGGCCAGCGAGCACAGCGAGGCGGCGGGCTCGACCTGAAGCGAGCTGCCGACGGCGAGGAAGATGTCGCTGGTCTGCGCGGTGAGCATCGCTTTGGTCATGGTGCGCTGGTCCATCTGCTGGCCGAACATGACGGTGGCGGCCTTCAGGATGCCCCCGCAGTCCGGGCACGGCGGGTCCGGCTCACCGGCGGCCACCCTGGCCAGGGTCTGGTCCATCGAGCCCGCGTACGGGCAGGACACACAGACGACCTCGAACATGTTGCCGTGGATCTCGATCACCCGGTCGGGGTTCGACCCGGCGCGCTGGTGCAACCGGTCGATGTTCTGGGTGACGATGGTGACCGACCGGCCCGAGCGCTCGAGTGCCACCAGCGCCCGGTGCGCGGCGTTCGGCTTCGCCTGCCAGGCGGGATTGTCCCGGCGCGCCAACCAGGAGCGCACGCGCAGTTCGGGATCGGACAGATAGGCGTCGTAGGTGGACAGCAGTTCCGCGATCGGGTTCTTCGTCCACACCCCGCTCGGGCCGCGGAAATCGGGGATGCCGGAGTCGGTGGAGATCCCCGCGCCGGTGAGCACGCCGATGCGGCCAGGGCGGGTGCGCCAGTCGGTCGTCATGGCGCCAGCCTAGTGACGCCGAGCGCCGCCAGGCCTGGCAGCGGCGGGGAACTCGCGCACAGTACCTTCCTCTATGCCGGAGGGTGAGAGATTGCTATGCTCATTATCTCATCGTTCTGATCTGGGTCGATCAAAGGAGATCGTGATGACCGCGTCCGTCGCAGTCGAGAAGGCGTCCGCGCCGAAGCTGCCGCCCCGGCGGCCCTTCCACCCCGGCACCCGCATGTGGGACGAAACGGGGCTGATCACCTTCTCGCTGACCGCGGGCTCGGCCTTCCTGCTCCAGACCATGGAACCCACCATCTCCGCCGTGGTCGACGAGCACTCGACCTTCCGCACCGACCCGATGGGACGCGCCCTGCGCAGCCTGTCCTCGGTGATGATGTGGGTCTACGCGGGCGAGGAAGGCATCGCCGAGGCCGACCGGCTGCGCAGCATGCACGCCACCCTCAACACCGTTGACGCCTCCGGTCACAAGCACCAGGCGCTGAACTCCTTCGCCTGGGCCTGGGTCCTGCACACCGGCACCTACGCCTTCACCAAGAACGCCAAGTACTTCAGCAAGCGCCCGATGACCGACGCGGAGAAGCAGGAGTACTACGAGGAGGGGTTGCAGCTGATGCGCAACTTCTCGGTGGCGCCCAAGGAGATCCCGGCCGACTACAAGGCCTTCGAGAAGTTCTTCGACGATGTGGTCGAGAACCACCTGCAGGCCACCGGCACCGCACGTGACTACCTGCGCACCATCCGCGCCGTCGCACCGCCGAAGACGCTGCCGAAGATCCTGCACCCGGCCTGGAAGATCGCCTCCGCGCCGGTGGGCCGTATGCAGTACTTCTGCACCGTCGGCACCACCCCCGAGGTCGCCCGCCGCAAGCTCGGCCTGGAGTGGACCGAGGCCGACGAGCGCAAGCTGATCATCCTCGGCTGGTTCCTGGCCCGGCTCGTGCCGCTGCTGCCCGAGCGCCTGCGCTACTTCCCCATCGCCTACGAGGCGCGCAAGGTCGAACGCGACCGGCAGCGGCTGCGCAAGGTCATCCAGACCCGCCCCATCTGATCCCGCTCCCGGCTCCGGCCGGGTGATCATGCCCGCCAGGGCGCGGGCTTCGTCCGATCGTCGGCCCGGCGCGGCCGGCGCGGAGAGCGCCGGGGGCGCGGGGGGGCCGGGGGGGGGGGGGGGGGGGGGGGGGGCCCCGGGGGGGGGGGGGGGGCCGGGGGCCCCCCCCCCCCCGGGGGGCGGGGCGCCCGGGGGGGGCCGGGCCCCCCCCCCCCCCGGGGCC
>NZ_JARWRU010000335.1 GCF_029867845.1 Nocardia farcinica
GCTGTAGGGCGCCGGGGTCATGGCCGAGATCTCCACCAGGGTGGACCTCGCTCTGCTCGGCGTCCGTGTCGACCTGCCGCTGCGCCGCCGCGCCGGGGCGGGACCGAGCGACGACGGGCACGTGCGCATCGACGGGGCGAACGTGGCCGTCCCCCTGCGCGCCGACAGCCCGTATTCGGTGCTCGACGGCAGGCTCCTGCTCGACGGCGTCGATCTGGACGTGCCGGTCGAGCCGGTGGCCAGGCCGAAGTTCTACGACCTGACCACCGCCGAGGGGGTCTGCTACGAGAAGATCGCCCGCCTGCACGGCGGCGACGTGCTGGCCACCACCGTGGTGCAGACCTGCATCCGCTACGCCGAGGACCAGCGCTGCCGGTTCTGTTCCATCGAGGCCTCCCTCGCGGCGGGCAGCACGATCGCGGTGAAACGGCCCGAGCAGCTCGCCGAGGTCGCCGAGGCAGCGGTGCGCCTGGACGGGGTGCGGCAGATGGTCATGACCACCGGCACCTCGGCGGCCAAGGATCGCGGCGCGCGGCACCTCGCGCGCTGCGTCCGGGCGGTCAAGCGGGCGGTGCCCGATTTGCCGATCCAGGTGCAGTGCGAGCCCCCGGGCGAGCTGTCGGTCATCACCGATCTCCACGAGGCGGGCGCGGACGCCATCGGCATCCATGTCGAATCGCTCGACGACCGGGTGCGCGCCCGGTGGATGCCCGGCAAGTCGACCGTCCCGCTCGCGGAGTACCGCACCGCCTGGGCCGAGGCCGTCCGCGTGTTCGGCCGCAACCAGGTCTCCACCTATCTGCTCGTCGGCCTCGGCGAGGACCCGGACGAACTGGTCGCCGGCGCGGAGGAACTCATCGACATGGGGGTGTACCCCTTCGTCGTGCCGTTCCGTCCGCTGGCCGGAACCCTGGCCGGCGACGTCGACGGCGCGAGCCCGCCCGCGCCCCCGCAGCGCGCCGCAGTAACCCCGCGGGGGGGGGAGGCGCGGCGCCCGGCGCGCCATCT
>NZ_JARWRU010000336.1 GCF_029867845.1 Nocardia farcinica
ACCCGGGGGTTATGCCAACCCCCCCCCCCCGCTTTTGTGTGGGGGCGGGTTCGGGGGCCCCGGGCTTGGGGGCCCCCGACTCCGGCGCACCGGCCCGCGCGGGCGCGCGGCGGGCGGGTGCTCACTTGCCGGTGAAGACGGCCTTGCGCTTCTCGGCGAAGGCGCGCGGGCCCTCCTTGGCGTCGGCGGAGGCGAACACCTTGGCGCCGTACTCGGCCTCGATCTTGAAGGCCTCCTCCTCGTGCAGGCCCTCGGTCTCGCGGATGGTGCGCAGGATGGCCTGCACCGCCAGCGGGCCGTTGGCCGCGATCTGCTCGGCGATCTCGAGCGCCTTGTCCAGCGCGGCGCCGTCGGGGACCACGTGGCCGATCAGGCCGATCTCCTTGGCCTCGGCCGCGGCCAGGTGGCGGCCGGTGAGCAGGATCTCCGCGGCGAGCGTGTAGGGCACCTGACGGACCAGGCGCACAGCAGAGCCGCCGAGCGGGAACAGGCCCCAGCGCGCCTCGGACACACCGAATTTCGCGCTCTCACCCGCGACGCGGATATCGGTGCCCTGCAGGATCTCGGTGCCGCCCGCGATG
The DNA here is from genome assembly GCF_029867845.1 of Nocardia farcinica. Classification (GTDB taxonomy): domain Bacteria; phylum Actinomycetota; class Actinomycetes; order Mycobacteriales; family Mycobacteriaceae; genus Nocardia; species Nocardia farcinica_A. The sequence goes on from NZ_JARWRU010000336.1 coordinate 582, forward strand.
GCCGGGCCCTCCACCGCCGCGATCAGCGGCTTGGTCAGCCTGCGGCCCTTGAGCAGGGCGTCGAAGCGGGTGAGATCCCAGCCGCCGCCCTTGAACGAGTCGCCCGGCGGCTTGGCGTTCATCGCCTTGAGATCCATGCCCGCGCAGAACGCGCCGCCCGCCCCGGTCAGGATCGCCACCCGGATCTCTGGATCGCTGTCCACGCGATCCCAGGCATCGCGCATGATCGCCATCATCTCCGCCGAGAGCGCGTTGCGCGCCTTCGGCCGGTTCATCGTGACGATCAGGACGTGTCCGCGCTGCTCGACGAGGCAGTGCGGCTCCTGCGCCGCCGCCTCGGCACCTGCGGTCTGCTCGGTTGCCGCTTCTGGGGCCATGACTTCGTTCTCCTGACTGCTCGAGTCTTGTCAGAAACAGTAACACGTTCTATTTTGAGGGGTGTGAGCTACAACATAGCGGACCTCGTCGAACATGCCATCGACCTCATGCCCGATCGCGTCGCTCTGGTCGACGACGCCCGTGAGGTGACTTACGCACAGCTGGAGGAGCGAGCCAACAAACTGGCCCACTACCTGCTGGAACACGGCGTCAAGCCGGGTGACAAGGTGGGTATCTACTCGCGCAACACGATCGAGGCCGCCGAGGCCATGGTCGCGGTGTTCAAGGCGCGCGCCGTGATGATCAACGTCAACTACCGGTATGTCGAGAACGAGTTGCAGTACATCTTCGACAATTCCGACATGGTGGCGCTGATCCACGAACGTCGCTACAGCGACAAGGTGGCCGCGGTGCGGGCGAAGACCCCGCAGCTGCACACCGTGATCGTCGTCGACGACGATACGGCCGGCACCATCCCCACCGCGGCGGATTCGGTCGAATACGAGGCGGCGCTGGCGCAGTCCTCCGGCGAACGCGACTTCGGCGAGCGTTCGCCCGACGACCTGTACATGCTCTACACCGGCGGCACCACCGGCATGCCCAAGGGCGTCATGTGGCGCCAGGAGGACGTGTGGCGGGTGCTCGGCGGCGGCATCAACTTCATGACCGGCGAGCGGGTGGCCGACGAGTGGGATCTGGCCAAGGAGGGCCAGGCGGGCGGCGCGCTGACCCGCTACCCGATCCCGCCGATGATCCACGGCGGCTCGCAGTGGGCCACCTTCCAGAGCCTGTTCGCCGGCGGCAAGGTGGTCATGCTGCCGGAGTTCAGCGGCCACGGCGTGTGGCAGGCCATCGAGCGGCACGGGGTGAACGTCCTGTTCATCACCGGTGACGCCATGGCGCGGCCGATGCTGGACGCGCTGATCGAGGGCAATCCCGAGACCGGCAAGCCCTACGAGCCCGCCACGCTGTACGCCATCGCCAGCAGCGCGGCGCTGTTCTCGCCCGCGATCAAGGACAAGTACCTCGACCTGCTGCCCAACCGGGTCATCACCGACTCGATCGGCTCCTCGGAGACCGGTTTCGCCGGTATCGGCATGGCGGCCAAGGGGTCCACCCACACCGGCGGCCCGCGCGTGAAGATCGACGCCTCCACCGTGGTGATCGACGACGAGGGCAACCCGGTCGAGCCGGGTTCCGGGCAGGTCGGCGTGCTGGCGCGGACCGGCCACATCCCGCTGGGCTACTACAAGGACGAGGCAAAGACCGCCGCGACCTTCGAGCCCATCAACGGCGTGCGCTACTCCATCCCCGGCGACTTCGCCCGGGTCGAGGAGGACGGCACGGTCACCATGCTCGGCCGCGGCTCGGTGAGCATCAACTCCGGTGGCGAGAAGATCTACCCGGAGGAGGTCGAGGGCGCGCTCAAGGCGCATCCTGACATCTTCGACGCGCTGGTGGTCGGCGTGGAGGACGAGCGCTGGGGTCAGCGGGTCTGCGCGGTGGTGCAGTGCCGCGGCGAGAAGCGGCCGACGATCGAGGAGCTGCGGCCGGTGCTCACCCAGGAGATCGCCTCCTACAAGCACCCGCGTAGCCTGTGGTTCGTCGACGAGATCAAGCGCTCGCCCGCGGGCAAGCCGGACTACCGCTGGGCCAAGGAACAGACCGCGGCCCGCCCGGCCGACGAGCACAGCGAGGCGGGCGCCAAGCAGCCCGCGCAGTAGCAGCAGGCCCGTGGGGGGGGCGAGAGCGGGCCCCCCGGGGGGGTTAAAGGCCCCCCCCGGGGGAGGGGGGGGCGCGGGCCCCGCCGCC
>NZ_JARWRU010000337.1 GCF_029867845.1 Nocardia farcinica
CGCCGGGCGTCCTGTGCTGGGGGGGGTCGGGGGGGGGGGCGGGGGCGTTGCCCGGGTCTTCGAGTCCCGGGTCACGGGGGTTGGGGCCGCGCCGGGGTTGTTCGGTGGCCAGGGGCACGAAACCGACCGGGTCCTTGCACAATTCGGCGGTGGGGGCGTACTTGCCCGGTTGCCCGGCGCAGGGAGTGTTGCGGACACCGCGCACCGCGATGTCGGAGTCCTGCGGAAGTTTGCAGTACAGGCCGTCGGGGGTGTCGAGGGTTTCGGTCTCGTGTGGGGAGCGCCATTCGGTGGGTGGCAGGAAGCCGACGGTGCAGGCGGCGGGGGCGGACATGTTGCCGAAGCGGAAGGTGCCGAGGCCGAGGCCGGAGGCGTTCTTGCTCGGCTGCACGGTCTGGATCATGGAGATCGAGGGCGGCAGCAGGACGAGCAGCTGTTCCAGCCCGGCGTGGTAGGTGACGGCGAGCCGGCCGACGCTGATCAGGTTGGCCAACAGCACCGGCAGGGTGAGTTCGACGGATTCGAACAGCCTGGTCGCCTCGGTGGCGAAGCCGGGGCCTTCGCGCAGGACGGCGCGCAGCTGCGGGTCGTCGGCGACGAGCTGTCCGGTGACACCCGCCAGGCTGCGGGTCCACAGTTCGATGGCGTCGAGGCTGCGGGCCTGGGAGTCCAGCAGCGGCACGGCGTCCTGGACGAAGGTACGGGCCGCGACGCCGGAACTTTCGAGTTCGCCGGCGAGGGCGCGGGCGGAGGCCAGCAGCGAGTCCAGGTCGTGGCCGGACGAGCCGAGGCCGGTGGCCAGTTCGCCGAGCAGGTCGTGCATGCGCTCGGTGGGGACCGCGCCGACCATGGCGCTGAGGCTGTCGAGCATGGGACCGACCGGCTGCGGAACCTCGGTGTCGCGCACCGGGATCACCGCGCCGTCACGCAGGTACGGACCCTCGTCGGTGCGCGGGCGCAGCTCCACGTACTGCTCGCCCACGGCGGAGACGCTGCGGACCAGGGCCTCGAGATCGGCGGGGATGGGGTGCCCGGCGTCGAGGGTGAGAGTGGCGCGCACACCGTCGTCGGTGAGGTCGACGGCGGTGACCTTGCCGACCTCGACGCCGCGATAGGTGACATTGCCGAAGCGGTAGAGCCCGCCGGTCTCGGGCAGGTCCAGGTAGACGGTGACGGCGCCGACGCCGAGCAGGTGCGGCAGCTTCATGTAGACGGTGCCCATGACGGTCAGGCCGATCACCGACAGCACGGCGAAGACGATGAGCTGGGCGCGGACGAATCGGGTGAGCAGCATCAGCGACCTCCTGGCTCCTGCGGCGGCACGCCGACGCCGAGCGGATCCGAGGTCTGCTTGGCGTAGCCGGGGTCGCCGACGGCGGCTTGGACGACCGCGTTCGGGTCGGCCCACGGAGTGCCCTGGAGCAGTTCGCGTCGCAGGCGCGGGATGGTGAGGTCGACGGTGGCGTGCAGGTTGATGTAGTCGCCGCGGACGGCGCGGTCGATCACCTGCTGGCCGTAGGGGTAGACGGTGGCATAGGCAAGGCCCGCGTCGAGCAACGGGCCCACGTCGGCGACGGCTTTCAGGGTGGGTTCGAGGTTGCGCAGGTCGGCGAGCAGGTCGGCGTTGATCTCGGTGACCACCCCGGTGGCGGTCTCGCTGAACGCCCGAAGGCGGTCGAGGGCGTGGGTGAGGGCGGGGCGTTCGGCGAGCAGCAGGTCGAGGGTGGGCGGGAGCATGTCCAGTGCGCGGGTGAGGGTGTCGGTACGGCCGGCGAAGGTCTCCCCCAGCCTGGTCATGGCCTCGACGGCGGCGAGGATGTCGGCACGCTGCTCGGCGAGCACGGCCATGAACCCGTCGAGGCGGGTCAGCAGGGCCGCCACCCGGTCCTGCCGGTGGTCGAGGGCGTTGTGCAGTTCGGCGACGATGTCGCCGAGTTGTCCGAGCCCGCCGCCGTTGACGACCACCGAGAGCGAGGCGAGGGTCTGTTCGGTGGACGGGTAGGTGGAGGCGCGCTCGCGCGGCAGCCGCGCGCCGGATTCCAGTCGCCCCCGCGGCTTCTCGCCCTCGGGGGTGTTCAGCGCGAGGTGGGTGGAGCCGAGCAGGCTGGTCTGGCCGATGGTGGCGACCACGTTGGCCGGGACGGTGGTCTCGGGGCGCACGGCCGCCTCGACGACGGCGTGCCAGCCGTCGAGGGTGATGGCGCGGACGCTGCCGACCACCACGTCGTCGACCATGACCGGCGAATTCGGGGTCAGGGTGCCGACATTCGCGATCTCGACGGAGATGACCGTGGCGTCGGCGCCGCGAGCCTCCGCGCCGGGCAGGGGCACCGAGTTCACCCCGTGGGCGCCGCAGCCGGTGGCGGTGAGCAGGCAGGCGGCGACGGCTGCGCGGCGGAGGCGGACGCGGTGGCCGGGGGACGGGGATCGCGGCATGTCAGCGCCTTCCGCCGAAGAGGATCGCGGTCAGGTCGAGCGGGGGTGGCGGGGCCTGCTCGGCGGGGGCCACCACCCGAGGGACCAGGTGCGGCTCGGTGTAGAGCACCCTCTCCGGGCGCGGGGTGGGACCGAGCACCGGGTTGACCGAGACCGGCAGGTAGTTGAAGCTCAGCAGCGGCAGGACCGGGCCGAGATAGTCGCGACAGGTCTGGGCGGACTGCGCGGAGGACTGCTTGCCCACGGCTTCGATGGCAGAGCTGATGATCTGCACCGGGTTCGAGAAGTTGTTGAGGACGAAAACGCCTGCCTCGGTGCCGGATTCGGGGTTGTAGATGTTGTAGAAATTGGCCATGCTCGTCGGGAAGACGTGCAGGAGCTGTTCGAGATCGTCCCGATTGTCGACCAGGTTCTGGGTGAGGTTCACCAGCCTGCCCACCTGTTCGCTCGCCCGGTCGCGATTGTCGGCGACGAAGCGCCGCACCTCGGTGACGGCGAGGGAGAGCTGGTGCAGGGCCGCGTCCAGATCGGAGCGGCTGCCGTCGAGGACGCTGGTGAGGGTGGCCAGGCGGTCCTGGAATTCCACGATCTGCACATTGCTGTCCCGCAGGGTGGTGACGAACTGTTGCAGGGCGGCGATGGTGGTGACGATGTCGCCGCTGCCGTCGGCGAGGATGCGGCCGACGCCGCTGAGCTGACGCAGGGTTTCGCGCAGCGCGCCGCCGTTGCCGTCCATGGCCGCGGCGGCGCTGTCGATGAACCGGCCGAGCGAGCTGGACGACATGTCCCCGTCCGGGCCGAGCGCCGCCGACAGCCTGGTCAGCTGCGTCTTCACCTCGTCCCATTCGACCGGCACCGCGGTGCGTTCCAGCGGGATGGTGGCGCCGTCGGGCAGAGTGGGGCCGTCGCCGCGATAGGCGGGGGTGAGCTGCACGTAACGGGAGTCCACCAGGCTCTGGGCGACGATGACGGCCTGCGCGTCGGCGGGTATCCCGAGATCGCGGTCGATCTCGAGGGTCATCTCGACGGTGGTGCCGCGCGGCTCGATGGCGGTCACGACCCCGACCGCCACCCCGGACACCCGCACGTCGTCGCCGGGATAGATGGCGGTGGCGGTGGTGAACACCGCGTGCAGGGTCCTCGGGCCGAAGGCCGCCCGCCAGCCCGCCGTGCCCGCCGCGGCGAGAGCGGCGATCAGGGCGAGGGCGGCGGCGCGGCGCACAATCGTGGCGCGGTTCATCGCGGTGGCTCCTGAAGGGGGTTCGGCACGCCGAAGGCCTGGTCGATGAACGGCTGGATGAGGTCGCCGGGGATGAGATTGGCGACGAAGGCGTTGTAGAACGGGCCGCCGGAGACCGCCTCGCCCTGGGTCATGGCCACTTTCGCCAGCCCGGGCAGGGCGGCGGCGATGTTGTCGCGGTTGTCCTCCAGCATGGCGACCACCGAGTTCAGCCGGTCCAGGGTCGGGGCGAGCTCGGCCTCGTTGTCGGCGACCAGGGCGCGCAGCTGTTCGGCCACGGCGGCGGTGCCCGCCAGCAGGTCGACGATGGCCTGGCGGCGGGCGACGAGGGTCTGCAACAGCGCGTTGGCGTCCAGGATGAGGGTGTTCAGCTGAGCGGCGCTCTCGGCGAGGATGCCGCTGACGTCGGCGGTGGCCGTCAGCAGGGCGCGCAGGGTCTCGTCGCGGCTGTTGATCGTGCGTGACAGCTCGGTGAGGCCGTCGAAGGCGGGGCCGAGCTGCGGGGCGACCCGGTCCAGGGTGGTGGCCAGGGTGTCCAAGGCGGTGTCGAGGGCGGCGGTGTCGGTCTCGCCGACAGTGGCGGCCAGCTCGCCCACGGCGTCGGTGAGCGAGTAGGGCGAGGAGGTGCGCTCGATCGGGATCACCTCGCCCGGACGCAGCGTGCCCGGCCCGGCAGGGGCCAGGGTCAGCACCCGTCTGCCCAGCAGCGAGCCGGTTTTGATGTGGGCGGAGGTGCCACCGCCGAGGGTGATCCGGTCGCGGACCCGGAAGTCGACGCGAGCGTCGCCGTGGTCCAGGCTCAGCCGGGTGACGGTGCCGACGGTGACCCCGGACAGGACCACCTCGTCGCCGACGCCGAGCCCGCCCGCCTCGGCGAAGACGGCGGTGTAGCGCACGGTGGTGCTCCAGGCGATGAACTGCTCGGCCTGCAGGCCGAGGGCGATCACGCACACCACCAGGACGACGCCGGTCACGCCGTGGCGGGTCAGGTGGGCGCCGCGGTAGCGCGTCAGGCTCATGGGCTGCACCGTCCCGTCGTCTGCTCGATGGCGGGCAGTACCAGCACCTCGCCACCGGGGTCGTTGACCCGCACGGTGATGGCGCAGATGTAGTACTGGATGAAGTTGCCGTAGGCGCCGGTGCGGACCAGTTTGCGGAAGTTCTCCGGGGCGCGGCCGAGGGCGTCGTCGAGCACCTGTTTGTCGGAGTCGAGCAGCGGTGCGAGCCTGGCCAGTTCGTCGATCGTGCCCGCGAGCGGCGGACGGGCGTCGATGAGCAGGTCCGCCACGCTCGCGGTCGCCCGATCGATGGCCTCGATGGCGGCGCCGAGCGGCTCGCGTTCGGCGCTCAGTTCGCCCACCAGCCGTTGCAGGCGTTCGACGGTGGCGGTGAATTGCTCGCCCTCGGCGTTCAGGGTGTCCATGACGACGCGCAGATGGTCGAGCAGGCGGGCGACGAGGTCGTTCTTCTCGGCGAGGGCGGTGGTGAAGGTGGCGGTGCGCGCGGTGAGCGAGCCGAGGGTGTCCTGTCTGCCCTGCACGATCTCCAGCAGTGACCAGGTGAGGGCGTTGACCTGCTGCGCGTTCAAGCCCTGGATCACCGGTTTCAGGCCGCCGATGAGCAGGTCGAGATCCAGTGCGCCGGTGGTGCGTTCGCGCGGTATCCGCCCGCCCGGTGGGAGCGGTTCGGAGACGCCGGGTGGGTCGGTGAGTTCGAGATAGCGGTCGCCGACGAGGTTGAGATAGCGCACCGCGGCCCTGGTTGCGGTGCTCAGCCGGACCGGCTCGGCGGCGTCGAATTCGACCAGCACGGCATGGTCTTCGCGCAGCTCCACCGCGCGCACGGCACCGACGGGCACGCCTGCGATGCGCACGGTGTCGCCGCGGCGCAGGCCGGAGGCGTCGGCGAAGATCGCCGAGTAGCCGGTGGCGCCACCCGCCCGGTACTGGCCGAACACCAGCACGAGCAGGCCGGAGAGCACGACCATGACCACGGCGAACGCGCCGAACTTCACCAGCGGGGCGTTGCGCCGGGTCATCGGCTCGCCTCCGTCGGCGGGCCGAACAGCGCGTTCGGCAGATTCTCCGGGTTGACGAGGATGCCCTGGTTGCCGCGGGCGAACGGGTTGGCGCCGACATCGGCGACCACGAACGGCGGACGCTGCTCGTAGCCGACCGGCAGCACCGAGCACTGGGAGCCGCCGGAGGCCTCGAGCTTGGGCAGGTTGTCCGGGTAGCGGTAGGGGTCGATGCCCCACAGGAAGTTCGCCGACAGCCCGAGGCCGGGCACGTTTACCGGCGGCATCTGCGACAGATCGGCGAAACCGTCGAGCGAGCAGTACAGGGCTTCCCGATATTCGGCGGTCAGCGCGGTGGTGGGGACGAGCACGTCGAGGGTGGCGGCGAGGGCGTCGGCATTGGCGGCGAGGACGCGATCACCGGTGTCGGCCAGCCCGATCAGGGCCGGCAGTACGGCGTCGAGGTGCTGCTGTTCCTCCAGCAGGGTGCCGCCGAGGGCGGTGACGTGGCCCGCGGTGTCGAGCAGGGGCTGGGCGGCGTCGGCGTAGGTGGCCAGCACCGGGGCGGCGAGGGTGAGGTCGGTGCGCAGCGCGGGCAGGGCCGGTTCGAGCTCGGCGAGGAAGGCCTCCAGGTCGGTGAGCATCTGCCCCACCTGGTCGCCTCTGCCCCTGGTGGCGGCGGCGATCGCGCCGAGCGTGGTGTTGAGCTTCTCCGGCTCGAGGGCGGACAGGACAGCGGTCAGCTGTTCGAAGACGGTGTTGATCTCGAGGGTCACGCGGTCTGCTTTGAGAACCTGTCCGGCGCGCGGCCGGCCGTCGGGTCGCGGGGGGGGGGCGGGGTGGGCGAGGTTCGCGCCGAAGCCGGTGGTGGGGGCGTTGGCCACCGAGCGGTTG
>NZ_JARWRU010000338.1 GCF_029867845.1 Nocardia farcinica
GTGGAAGAGCGCCTCGGTGGCGGCGGCCAGGCCGGGATCGGGCAGCAGCGCCTCCACGATCCGGTCGGTGGCGCCGAAGTGCACGCGGTTGTCGGTCAGGAAGCGCCCGCGCTCCCCGGCCCCCGGGGACAGCTGGGGATAGAACGAGGGACTGGCCTCGGCGTCGCTGTCCAGCAGGTCGAGCGCGTCGCGTTCGCTCGCGCCGGGCAGGACCGACACGCTCGTGCCGATGCGCGGCGCGCCACGGCAGCAATCCCGGTAGGCCTCGATCAGCTCGCCCACCCCGCCACCCGCCCTGGCCTGCGAATTGCCGTGCGGCAGCAGACCGTCGCCCGCCGCGCCCGCCCGCCGCGCGGTCGCGCTGTTGCCGGTGGACTGCCAGACCCGCGCCCGCAGCGTGCCCGGCGGCGGATACAGGGCGATCCCGGTGGGGCCCGCCTCGGCGGACTCGCCGTCCGGTGCGCCGGGTTCGCCTGCCGACACCCACCCGTCGGCCAGGATCCGGTGCAGCTCGCGCACCCGCTCGGCGTAGAGCCGTTCGCGCTCGCCGTCGGGCACGCCGAAGACGGCGTGGCTGGCGGCGGAGTGCCCGAACCCGAGCCCTTTGCCGACACCGAGTTCCAGCCGTCCGTCGCTGAGCGCGTCGGTGACCACCGCGTCCTCGGCGAGGCGCACCGGGTGCTCGAACGGCAGGGCCACCACACCGGTGCCGAGGCGGATCGTGGTGGTGTGCTGGGCGGCCGCGGCGACGAAGGGGAAGACCGAGGGCAGCGCCGCGTGGTGGGCCCCGAAGTGGCGGGTGGCGAACCAGATCGTTCGGAAGCCGAGCCGTTCGGCGTGTGCCGCGATCTCCACGGTGCGCCGGTAGACCTGCGCGGCGGGTGGGCCGCTGCGCAACTGCACGAACAACGACGGGGCGGTCACAGGCCGTAATGCCCTCTCAGCGTCGCGGTCTCGTACTCGGTGCGGAACAGCCCGCGTCGGCGCAGCAGCGGCAGCACGTGGTCGACGAAATCGGCCAGGCCGGAGGGCAGTTCGTCGATCATCAGGTTGAAGCCGTCGCAGGCGCCCGAGTCGAACCAGGAGGTGATGAAATCGGCCACCTGCTCCGGTCCGCCCACCACCTTGGCGTGCACGCTGCCCGAGGCGAGCAGCCTGGCCGCGCCCCGGGTGTCGGCGCCGCTGGTGCGGATGTATTCGAGCAGCACGGCGCGCTGGCCGCGGGAGCCTCGATCGGAGTTCTCGTCGGGCACTCGCTCCCACGGGAAGGGCGCGTCCAGATCGAGCCCGTTCGGGTCGATGCCGAGCCGCGCGGCCAGATTCACCAACTGCACCTCGTCGGGGATGAGGTCGATGAGTTCGCGTTCGCGCCGTTTCGCCGCGGCCTCGGAGTCGGCGAGCACGATGATCAGGCCGGGCAGCAGCTTCACGCTGCCGGGGTCGCGTCCGGCCGCGGCGGCGTGGCGGCGCAGTTCGGCGCGGCGGGCGGCGGCGGATTCCGGGTCGACGTGCGCGGAGTAGACCGCGTCGGCGGTGCGGCCGCCCAGTTCCACCCCGTGCGTGGAGGCGCCCGCCTGGATGAGCACCGGCCTGCCGTGCGCCAGCGGCGGTGACTTGAGCGGGCCCGCCACGCGGAAGAATTTGCCGTGGTGCTCGATCGGGCGCACCCGCGCCGGGTCGAGATAGCGGCCGGTCGTCTTGTCGCCGGTCAGGCCGTCGGCGGGGACCGAATCCCACAGCGCGGTCACCACGTCGATGAATTCCGCGGCCCTGGCGTAGCGCTCGGACTTCGGCGGCGCCTGGTCGAGCGAGTAGTTGCGCGCCGCGGCGTCGCCGCCGGTGACCACGTAGTTCCAGCCCGCCCTGCCGTCGGAGACCGAGGCCAGCGAGGCGAACGCGCGCGCCAGGTTGTAGGGGTCGTTGTAGGAGGTGGTCGCGGTGACGATCAGGCCGATCCGGCTGGTGTGCGCGGCGATCACCGACTGGGCGACGAACGGGTCGAGCAGCCTGCTCGGCGCGTTCCAGTCCTTGGGCTGGACGTCGGGGGAGTCGGCGAGGATGCCCGCGTCGAGTTTGCCGCGCACGGCGCCCCGCGCCACCTCGAGATAGTGCTCGATGCTCACGAAGTGGGCCGCGGGCTCCGGCGCGCGCCGCCAGGGACTGCCGATGGTGCCGCCGGGAATGAGATTGGCGTTGAGGATGAGACGACGTGGCTTGTCGGCCATGGGAACTCCTGGATTCAGACGGAAGGGACGGACGTCTCGCGCACCAGCGGACGGTCCGGGTCGGCGGTCCACTGCGACAGCGAGCCGGGATACAGGGCGGCCTCGACACCGAGGGTGGCCAGCACGAACACCTGCAACGCGGCGGCCATGCCGCTGCCGCAGTAGCTGGCGGACGGGGGCCGGGCGGTGCCGTGCTCGGCGGCCGCGGGTGTGCCAGGCGGTGCGGTGGGCGGCTTCGCGGCCGCGGGGATCAGCCCGAGTGCGCCGTAGCGGGCTCGCAGGGTGTGTTCGTCGCGCAGCAGTCCGTGTTGGTCGAGGTCGTCGAACACCGGGGCGCTGACCGCCTCCGGGATGTGGCCGGGAAACTCGCCGTGTCCGCGGAAGTGGTCGCGCGGGCGGGCGTCCAGCAGGATGCCGCGGGCGGGCAGGGCGGCCACGGCGGTCGTGTCGACGACGGGGAGTGCGCCCGGCCGGGCCACGGCGGTGCCGGGCTCGGCGTGCTCGGGGCCGGTCACGAGTTCCCCGCCCACCGCGCGCCAGGCGGACAGGCCGCCGTCGAGCACGCGGACGTCCGTCAGCCCCGCCCAGCGCAGCACCCACCAGGCGCGGGCGGCGGGCACGGTGCGCGCGTCGTCGTAGACCACGACGGTGCTGTCGGGGTGGATGCCCCAGCGGCGCAGCGCGGCGGTCAGCGCCCCCGGTTCGGGCAGCGGGCGGTCGCCGGTGTGCGGGCCCGGGGGTGCGGCGAGATCGGCGTCCAGGTCGGCCAGGCGCGCGCCGGGCAGGTGTCCGCGCAGGTAGGCCGTCCGGTCCGCGCCGGAGCGGATGTCGAGCAGGACCAGCCGGTCCGGCGGGTCGTCGAGCAGCCTGGCTGCGGACAACAGATGGGCGGCACGGGCGCCGGACATGGGTCCCCCTTGGGCGGTGGTCGGATGTGCGCGTCGGCCGAGGATATGTTTTCACCAGAGGTGAAAACATAATTCGAGTCTCGGTGACTTTTTGTGTTCACAGCCATGTTTCGGCGCTCATATGTTTCCCCTACCTGGATCGCCCGATCCCGGCCCGAACCAGTGGGAGGCCTGCTGTGGCAGACGCGAGCACCGCCACGACGCGCATCGTCGACGCCGAATGGCTGCGGACACACCTCGCCGACCCGGACGTCGTCGTGGTCGAGCTGGCCCACACGCCGGCGGGCGAGGCGGAATCGCCCGCGGCGCGGCCCGAAGTCGTCCCCGGCGCGCGGCGGGCGCACTGGAAGGACCTGCTCTGGCATCGGTCCCGCCGCGAATTCCCCTCGGCGCGAGAGCTCGCCGAGCGCCTGCACGCGCTCGGGGCCCGTTCGTCCTCGACGGTCGTCTTCGCCGGCGACCCACCGCAGTTCGCCGCCTACGCCCTCTGGGTCGCCGAGGCGGTCGGGCTCGGCGGGGACCTGCGTTACCTGGACGGCGGCCTGCCCGCCTGGGCCGAGGCCGATCGAGCTCCGGCGCCCGGTCCGCGAGCCCGCGCCGTGGCATCGCCGTCTCCTGGCGAGGACCTGCTCCCGCAGGGCGCGCCGCGCACCGGCCTGGTCGCCGGCCGCGACGAGGTCCGCGCGGCGATCGGCACCGCCACCGTGCTGCTGGATCTGCGCTCCCCCGAGGAGTATTCGGGCCTGCGCGTCTCGCCGGACACCGAACCCGTCGACCACGGCGCCGAGCGCGCCGGGCACATCCCCGGCGCGCTCAGCCTGCCGGTGCTCGACCTGCTCGACGAACGCGGCCTGCTGCGCCCGGTTGCCGAGATCCGCGCGCGGACCGCCGAGCTCGGCATCGACGGGGCAGCGGAGATCATCGCCTACTGCAGGCTGTCGCATCGGGCGGCGCTGGGCTGGCTGGTGTTCACCGAACTCCTCGGCGACCACCGGGTGCGGGTGTACGACGGCTCGTGGACCGAGTGGGGCAGCCTCGTCGGCGCGCCCGTCGAGAGCTGAGCCGCGATGCGAGCCTGCGGCAGAAACGATTTCCGGGGCACCGGGCCGCGCCGCGTGGCGGGCCTGCTCGTCTCGGCGGCGGCCATGATGTGGGCCGCGGTCACCCTGGCCTTCCTCGCGGTGCACCTCGCGCCCGGTGATCCGGTCACCGCCATCATGGGCGAATCCACCGATCCGAGCCTGCGGGCGCGCGTCGAACAGGACTGGGGCCTCGACCGGCCGTTGTGGGTGCAGTACACCCGCCACCTGGGCAGACTGCTGCACGGCGACCTCGGCTACTCCTACGTGCGCGGCGAGCCGGTGGCCGACATCCTGTTCGGCGAGCAGTTGCGCACCAGTGCGCAGCTGGCCGGTTTCGCGTTGCTCATCGCACTGCTGCTCGCGCCGCTGCTCGCGGTGCTCACCGCGGGCCGCCGCGACCCGCTGAGCCGGACGGTCACCACCGCCGAGATCGTGGTGGCCTCGGCGCCGCCGTTCTGGACCGGCCTGCTGCTGATCTGGACCTTCGCCTTCACCCTGAAGGTGCTCCCGGTGACCGCGGGCAACGAGTTCCAGCGCTTGATCCTGCCCTCGGTCACCCTGGCCCTGCCCATCGCGGCGGTGCTCGCCCAGGTGATGCGGGAGGGCATCGAGCGCGCGCTCACCGAGCCGTTCGCCCTGACCGCCCGCGCCCGCGGCATCGGCGCCATCCGGCTGCGGGTGCGCCACGGTCTGCGGCATTCGCTCATCCCGGCCGCGACCCTGGCCGGGTGGGCGGTCAGCGGGCTGCTCACCGGCACCGTGGTGATCGAGGAGGTCTTCGGCCGGGCCGGGATCGGCCGGGCCACCGTGCAGGCCGTCTCCTACTCCGACGTCCCCGTGGTGCTTGGGGTCGCGCTGCTCAGCGCCGCCGTCTATCTCACCGTCACCGTGCTCGTCGACATCGCCTACGTGTGGATCGACCCGCCCCTACAGGAGTCCGACGCATGACCGTCACCGCCGGGGCGCGCGCCCGCGTCCGCCTCCCGC
>NZ_JARWRU010000339.1 GCF_029867845.1 Nocardia farcinica
ATCCACTTGAGCGTGTTGATCGCCGTCAGCCACAGCGGGATGAAGTTCATGCCGAAACCGCCGCCGGGCGCGAGCACGTCGTTCATCAGGTCGCTGCCCGGCACGATCGGGAAGATGGCCTGCAGCGGGGCCGGCGCCTTCTCGGCGGCCTGCACCTGGTTGATCGCGGAGTAGGAGATGCCGGACATGCCGATGCGGCCGTTGGACCACGGCTGACGCGCCGCCCACTCGATGACCTCGACGGTGTCGAGCTGCTCGCGGTCGCGCAGCATGTCCCACTCGCCCTGCGAGAAGCCGGTGCCGCGCACGTCGACCACCAGCTGGGTGTAGCCGCTGCGCACCAGGCTGCGGTCGACCGAGAAGTTGCGCAGCTCGCCGCCGCCGAGGGCCTTGGTGAGATCGGTCAGGCCCGACAGCGGGGTGCCGGTCATGTCGATCTCGCGGGCCAGGCCGATGATCGCGTCGGACAGGCCGGGCACCTCGCTCGCGTGGTCGGCGAGATTGGAGACCAACTTCGTGTACGGGGTCATGTTGACCACCGTCGGCGTCGGCTCGGGCACGGGCAGGCCGAACACGTCGGCCGGGCGGTACAGATTCGCCTTGAGCACCGTGCCGTCGCTCATGGTGATCGGCACATCCCAGGTGATGTGGATGTTCGGATAGGCCTGCGGGCCGTCGTGGGTCGCCGCCCAGGCGGCTCCGGCCGCGCCGCCGTCGGGGCCGGTCGGCAGCGGCGACGCCGTCGCGCCCGCACCGCCGAGGAACGGCAGGATCAGCGCCGTCGCCAGCCCGGCGACCGTGACCCGGAACGCTTTTCTCATGGGGAGTGGTCCACCTCTCCGTTGAAATGGGACGCCGGAATTCTGACACACTTACCGTGGAGTAAGAACCGCCGACTCGGACAGTGTGGACAACTCGGGCCCTGTGAATATTCACGCCGGGCGAATCACCGGAATTCCCGGATCGTTTCGCCGGCTTCTGTTATCGGGCGCGCGACATCGTCTTATCCCCCGGTCGCACCCGGCTCACCGCGGCGGCCCCCCCGGCGGGGGGGACCCCCCCGCCGCCGGCCCCGCGTCCGGCCCCCAGGACGCCCAAAAGGGCCCCCCCCGGCCCCCGGGGGCGCCCCGCGGGGGGGGCGTACCCCCCCCCCTCCCGGCCCGGGGCCCGCCCCCCTGCACGCTAAACGCCCCGCCCTATACCGGGCGGGCCCTTCCGACGCACTGTCCGGGACGCGAAACGCGTTCCCGGCGTTGGTCCTGCTCGCCGTCCTACTTGCCGCCCTGGCCCGCGACGGCGGCCGCGCCCGCGGCGGCGGCCTCCGGGTCCAGGTACTCGCGCGGGCGCACCGGGCGCAGGTTCTCGTCCAGCTCGTAGCGCAGCGGGATGCCGGTGGGGATGTTCAGCCCCGCGATGTCCTCGTCGGAGATCTGGTCGAGGTGCTTGACCAGCGCCCGCAGCGAATTGCCGTGCGCGGCCACCAGCACCGTCCTGCCCGACAGCAGCTCCTTGGAGATGGTCGACTCCCAGTAGGGCACCATCCGGTTCACTACGTCGAGCAGGCACTCGGTGCGCGGGATGTCGATGCCGGCGTAGCGCGCGTCGCCTTCCTGGCTGTACTCGTTGCCGTCCTCGATCGGCGGCGGCGGGGTGTCGTAGCTGCGCCGCCACAGCATGAACTGCTCGTCGCCGTACTTGTCGCGGATCTGCGCCTTGTTCTTGCCCTGCAACTCGCCGTAGTGGCGCTCGTTGAGCCGCCAGTCACGGACCACCGGGATCCAGTGCCGGTCGGCCGCGTCCAGCGCGATGTTGGCCGTGGAGATGGCGCGGCGCAGCAGCGAGGTGAAGACGATGTCCGGCAGGATGCCGTGCTCGGCGAGCAGCTCACCGGCGCGCTTGCCCTCGGCGACGCCCTTGTCGGTGAGGTGCACGTCCACCCATCCGGTGAACAGGTTGAGGGCGTTCCATTCGCTCTCGCCGTGGCGCAGCAGCACGAGGGTGTACGTCATGGCCCGTAGTGTAACGACGCGCCGGTCCTCGTCCCGGCGCGCCTCTCCTCAGGCCGGTCTGCCCAGCGCCTCTCAGGCCGGTCTGCCCAGCGCCGTCAGCAGACCCGCGCCGACCAGCGTCGCGTGGTCGCCCAGTTCGCTGGGCACCACCCGCAGGTCACCGAGGAAACGGATGCGCGCGTGCGCGCCGAGCGCCTCCTGCAGCGGCCGCCACAGCGGCTCACCCGCCTGCGCGAATCCGCCGCCGACCACCACGAGGTCGACGTCGAGCAGCGCCGCCGCCGACGAGATGACCTGGCCGAGCGCGATTCCCGCGCGCCGCAGGGCGGCCTTGGCGGTCCGGTCCCCCGCCTCCGCGGCGGCGGCCAGCTCGACCCCGGTGGCGCCCTCCCAGCCGCGCTCACGCGCCCAGCGCACCGCGGACGGCCCGCTGGCGACCGCCTCCACGCAGCCGACGCCGCCGCAGGCGCACGGGTCGGTGGAGCCGGGCACGATCATGTGCCCGATGTGGCCCGCGTTGCCGGTGTGCCCGACCGCGACCATGCCGCCGACGATGACGCCGCCGCCGATCCCGGAGGAGACCGTCATGGCCAGCGCGTCCGGGGTGGTGCGGGCGGCGCCGAAGTGCCGTTCGGCCAGCGCCAGGCAGACGCCGTCGACGGCCAGGCGCACGCTCGCGCCGGGGAAGATCTCGCGCACGGCGTCGACCAGGGCGAAGCCGTCACGCCACTCCGGGATGTTGAGCGGCTCGACCACCCCGACGGTCGCGTCCACCGGCCCGCACGCGCCGATGCCGACGATCGAGACCTCGGTGCCGTTGGCCGCGGCCAGCAGCAGTCCGCGCACCGCCTCCCAGACTCCGCTGGGCGGCACCGCGATCCGGCCCACCTCGTGGGTGACGCCGTCGGCCCCCACCAAGCCGACCGCGATCTTGGTGGCGCCGATGTCCAGTGCCAGAACAGTCATCTGCCGAAACCCCCGGTTCCCCAGGCGCGTACGCCGCTCGCCGCGCGGAGCGGCGCGGGCGTGCGCGCGTGCTTGTCTCGGCCGGTAACGCTACGTGGTTGCCGCCGCGCGAACGGCGTCAGGTGCCGTGCCTGAAGTCGTGTCGCCGCCAGGAGGCGGTGTCGTCCCGCCGCTGGGAGGCAGTGTCGTCCCGCCGCTGGGAGGCAGTGTCGTCCCGCCGCTGGGAGGCAGTGTCGTCCCGCCGCTGGGAGGCAGTGTCGTCCCGCCGCTGGGAGGCAGTGTCGTCCCGCCGCTGGGAGGCAGTGT
>NZ_JARWRU010000340.1 GCF_029867845.1 Nocardia farcinica
CCCGATACCGGACGCTTGTCCGGTATCGGGCGGCGTGGCCGGTCAGCGGGCGCGGATCGGCGCGTCGTCGGCGGTGCCGGAGCGGGTGACCGTGGCCGTCTCGATATCCGCGGGCACGGCCTCGGGGATCCACGGAGTGAACCGCTCCAGCGACCCCCAGTCCCGGCGCCAGTCGTGGTCGAGATAGCCGGGCACCGTCTCGGCCTTCAGCAGCAGTCCGGTCCAGCCGAGCGGGCCGCCACCGATGTGGTCCTGCCAGGCGTTCGAGGCGTCCGAGCCGACCCGGTCGGGCAGGATGCGCCACCGCGGCGCCTCGGCCACGCCCGCGTGGTGGTCGAACGGCCGCTGGCAGGGGAACGCCAGGCCGACGTGCCAGTCCAGCAGCACCGGCGCGGTGTCGCCGACCACCGACTGGAGGGTGGCCAGCTCGGGCAGCCGCGGCGGGGTCACGGCCAGCCAGTGCCGCTCGGTGATGTCGTTGTCCACCGCCACCAGGCGCACCGCGTTCACCTCGGCGGGCAGCTCGTCGAGCGGCACCCGCAGATTGCGCCAGGACGGCGCGGGACCGATGTCGAGCGGCATGATCGAGCCGAGCACCGACACCTCGCCGTCGGCGCCGCGCACGCCGTACTCCAGGGTGAGGTCCTGGCCGTAGGTGACCACGCCGTCGGCGTCCACCGAGCGGATGCGGCCCGCGGCGGTGATGACCAGGATGCGGTTGGCCGGGTCGTCGCGGAAGCTGTCGGCGGTCTGATCCAGGCGGTACCAGTGCGTGGTGAGCGCCGCCTGGCGCTGCTCGCCCTCCTGGTAGGAGCCGAGCACCGGGGTGCGGGCCGGGTCGAGGCCGAAGGGCAGCGCGACCGTGCTGCCGTTGACGCCCGCCTGCTCGGTGACGCCGCCGCCGGTGCCCGCGCCGGTGATGTCGGAGGTCTTGTTCTCCTCGCCGCCGCGGTCGACGGTGTTGGCCCCGCCACCCGCGACCTCCTCGGCATCGGCGGTCAGATCGCGCGCCACGCCGTCGGGGGTGAAGTTCTCCACCTCGGCGGCCAGCCCGTCGGCCGGGTCCACGTCGTAGGGCAGCAACAGCGAATCGGCGGTGTTCGTCTCCACCAGCACCTCGTCGGCCAGCGCGCACGGATTGCCCGCCATGGCGGCGATATTGGACTTGGCGATGGAGTAGGCCGGGCTCTGCCCGATCGCGCCCTTGGCCAGCGAGGCCACCTCGAACAGCACCATCAGCGCGGCGGCGACGGTGATGGGCGCGGCGGCCAGGCGGTCGAAGCCGTTGCCGGAGCTGTTCGCCCTCGGGCGGAAGGACAGCCGGTAGTGGTGCCACAGCGCCACCAGCAGGGCCACCGCGGTCAGGCCGAGGAACAGCGTCGACACACCCCTGCCCGCGATCATCGGCGCCTTGTCCCACCACGGCACGCCGTAGCTGGAGACGTACCACCAGCCGTTGGAGCCGGTGAAGGTCACCGCCAGCACGAAGAGCACCGCCGCGGCGAACAGCGCCCTGTTGCGTGGCGAGCGGATGGCCGCCGTGCCCACCGCGACCGCGGCCAGCGCCGCCAGCGAGCCCGCCAGGCCCGCGTAGACGCCGAAGTGGTGGGTCCACTTGGTGGGGGTGAACATCATCAGCAGCAGCGCGCAGAAGACGATGCCGAGGATGCGCACCGACGGCCCGCGCGAGGTGCCGGGGATGCGGCCCTTGCGCAACACCTGCAGCACGCACACCAGCAGCGCCAGCAGCATCAGCAGCACGCCGAAGCGCCGCGCCAGCGAACCGTCCGGGGCCAGCATGAGCAGCGAGTCCCAGCGGGTGCGCTCGTCGAACCAGGCCACGTTCGCCCCGACCAGGGGGCCCACCCTGCTGGCCTCCATGACGGTGGCCAGCGTCTGGTCGGCGAAGACCGCGATCAGCACCAGCGTGCCCGCCGCCAGGCCGGGGGCCAGCAGCGACAGGTAGCCGACCACACCGGTGCCGCGACCGCGCCGGGCGATGATGCGCAGCACCGGCGCCGAGCCGGCGATCAGCGCGGCCACGCAGATCAGGCCGGTCGGCCCGGCGGCCAGCGAGAAGGCGGCGATCAGCACGGCCACCGCGGCGGGCAGCAGGCGGCCGGTGGCCACCGCGCGTTCGATCGAGCACCAGGTCAGCAGCGCGCCCGCGGCGATCAGCGGCTCCGGGCGCAGGCCGTTGTCGTAGGGCAGCCAGAAGGCCAGGAACACCAGGCCCGCGGTCCACAGCGCGATCCTGTTCCTGCGCACCCGCGCGCCGAGACGAGGCAGCACCTCACGGCTGATCACCAGCCAGCACAGGATGCCCGCCAGCAGCGTGGGCAGGCGCATCCACAGGCTCGCCGTGGAGATCTTCGCCATCCACGCCAGCAGCTCGTAGGACCAGCCGAACGGGGCTTCGGGGACGCCGAACCAGCGGTAGTAGTTGGCCATGTAGCCGGAGTGCTCCGAGGCGCGGGCCATGGTGAGGATGTAGCCGTCGTCGGAGGTGTTGGCCCCGATCACGTGCCACAGCAGCAGGGTGCCGATGATCGTGCCGTCGGCGAGAGTGAACCGCGCCCAGTGCGCGGGCAGGAAGCGGCGGGCGCGGCGGCCGTCGGCGGTGTCGAGCAGATGCAGCGCCACCAGCGCCACCAGCGTGCACACCGCCGCGGCGATCATCACCGCCAGCTTGAGCGCGCTCGGCGAGGAGGTGAACCGGGAGTCGATGTCGGCGTGCAGCCGTGCGCCGTCGAGCTGTCCGGCGTCCAGATCGGTGAACACGCCGACCATCTGGGGCCGGATGTCGCGGGTCACGGTGTTGGCGAAGTCCGTTCCGTCCTCGCGCGTGACACCGGTGAACTCGACGGTGGTCGCCGCCTCGTCCGAGCTGATCTCGACCGCGCCGCAGTTCGCGATCTCGGCGACCGGGGCCGACAGCAGCGGCACGTCGCGCTGGACCACCGAGAGCGTGTCGTCGGCGACCGAGACGACCAGGCCCTTGGCGGTGGCCTCCCGGGATGCCGTCGGCACGGTGGTCAGCAGCGTGCCCGCCCCGGAGGTCAGGGTGGCGCACGGCAGCGAGACCTCCACCCGCAGCGGCACATACGACACCAGCGGCGCGGACACGCTCGCCGCGCCCGCCTGCGGCCACTCCAGCGTCGCCTGCTCCTGGCGCACCGGCAACAGCGGCGTCAGCAACGCCAGCAGAAAGCCGAGAAGCCCGGAGACCAGGGCGATCAGGCGGTAACGGGAGAACGCTCTAGTAGCTCGGTCCGGTCGCACGAGGAGTCATGCTAGCCACCCCTCGCGCGCGGGCCCGCCGGGCGAACGCGAACCGGCCCCGCTCAGCGCCGCACGGTGACGAGGGTGAAGGGACCGATGTCGGTGGCGGTGAAGGCCGGGTCGTCGAACAGCGCGCCGGGGAAGCTCACCGTGTAGCGGCGGACGTTCGGGTCGTTCGGGTAGACGTCCTCGGCCAGGCGCAGGGTGTAGTCCTCGCCGCTACGGCGGAACAGGAAGGCGTCGGGGGCGCGCCACGGGCTCTGCGCGAGGGCGTCGAGCAGCTCGGCGGGCGATTCCAGCTCGCTCCACCGCTCGATCAGCGCCGCGCGGGCGGGGAAATCGGCCAGCGGATTGGCATAGTGCGAGGTGAGGCCCTGGAAACCCCAGTAGGGGTAGAAGGCGAGGAAGGTGGTGTCGGCGGTGAGCACCACCGTCTCGTCACGCGGCTTGCCGGTCTGTGCGCGCAGCGTCTCGTCGATCTCGCGATAGTAGGAGGCCGCGCCGGGCGGGCGCTTGTCGGCGCGCTCGCCGTCGCCGTCGGTGTCGGTGTAGGCGGTGTTGATCTCCGGGGTCAGCACGTGCGGGATGTCCTGGGCGAAGGCCACCGCGCCGGTCAGCGCGAGCACCGCCACCGCGGGCCGGAACCGCTCCGGTTCGTTGACGGCCTGGTAGAGCGCCCGCGATCCCTCGGCGAAACCGAAGACGCCCGCCGCGGCCAGCAGGGCCAGCAACGGCGGCTCCAGCCGGAACGACAGCAGCGTGGTGCCGGCCGCGGTGGCCAGCATCGACAGCAGGCACCACAGGTAGATCGCGATCACCCCGACGCCGAGCGCCTGCGCCCGCCGCGAGGTCGCCGCCCGCACCACCAGCCAGATCGTGCCGAGCAGGCACAGCGCGCCCAGCAGGGTGAACTCCAGCATGGGCAGCGGCAGCCGGGCGCCCGCGCGCGGCAGGTAGTGCAGTGCGGTGCCCGACTTCGGGGTGTCGGCGGTCAGCATCTCCAGCAGCACCGGCAGCCACACCGTCGAGGCCACCAGTCCGGCGATCACCGCGATCGCCAGCAGCCGCCCCAGCGGCGCGAGCGCCGCCCGCCAGGCCGGTCCGGCATCGACCGGCGTGCGCCCGCGCCTCGGCCGCGCCGCTTCCCGGCGCGCCCGCACGGCCAGGCCCGCGGCCAGCAGGCCCATCAGCGCCACCGCGAAGGCGGCCACGAGCAGATACAGCGTGTAGAAGGTGGCGGCGAGGCCGAGCAGCAGGCCGGCGCCCACCACCGCGCCCCAACCGCCTGCCGTCCGATCGCCGCCGTGTGGCAGCGGCTGCGGCGCGGGCCGGTGCAGGGCTCCCCAGGCCAGCAGCAGAGTCGGGCCGAGCAGCAGCACGACGACGGCGCTGTAGGCCTCGGGGGAGGCATACGCCACGGTGACGGCGGTGGTGGCCGCGGCGACGCCGATGGCCCAGTCGGTGCGCACCAGCCAGGTCCACAGCACCAGGGCCAGCGCGGCGGCGCAGGACAGCGAGAGGACGGCCCACGGTTTGAAGGTCTCCCAGCCGGCGAGGCCGAGGGCGTCGCCGAAGCGGCCGCCGAGCCAGAACCAGCCCGCCGGGTAGAAGGGCGGGATGTCGGCGTAGGTCATGTCCCGCAGCGCCGGGCTGTCGGTGAGGCGGGTCAGGTACTCGGTGCGGAACTCCTGGTCCACCGAGACGCCGAAGAGATAGAGCTTGGTCGCCGCCAGCGGCATGCCGAGGGTGACCGTGACGAAC
Organism: Nocardia farcinica; assembly: GCF_029867845.1. Lineage (GTDB taxonomy): Bacteria > Actinomycetota > Actinomycetes > Mycobacteriales > Mycobacteriaceae > Nocardia > Nocardia farcinica_A. The sequence continues at coordinate 5,044 of NZ_JARWRU010000340.1, forward strand.
GCCGAGATCCCGGCCCAGGACAGCAGTTTCGCGACCCACCGCGCCTTGCGCAGCCGCACCAGCGCGATCGCCGTCGCGAGCATCGCCACCGCCGCCACCTGCCCGACCGTGGTCAGCGCCCTGGTCACATTGGAGGCGTTGAAGGCGGGCCACTGCACCTGGGCGAAGGCG
>NZ_JARWRU010000341.1 GCF_029867845.1 Nocardia farcinica
CCCGCCGTGCCTGCCCCCGCCACCCGGGGGGGCGGCGCCGGGCACGTGGGGGCCGGCCCCCGGGCAGAGCTGAGCTTGCGGCGAGGGCCGCCCGCGTCTCGCGACACGGACGGCCCTCGCCGGATGAACGGTGGATCAGCGGGTGAACAGCAGGGCCCGCTTGACCTCCTGGATCGCCTTGGTGACCTCGATACCGCGAGGGCAGGCGTCGGTGCAGTTGAAGGTGGTGCGGCAGCGCCACACACCCTCGACATCGTTGAGGATGTCCAGGCGCTCGCGGGCGCCCTCGTCACGGCTGTCGAAGATGAAGCGGTGCGCGTTCACGATCGCGGCCGGGCCGAAGTAGCTGCCGTCGCTCCAGTACACGGGGCAGGAGGTGGTGCAGCAGGCGCACAGGATGCACTTGGTGGTGTCGTCGAACCGGGCGCGGTCGGCCTGGCTCTGGATGCGCTCGCGGGTCGGCTCGTTGCCGGTGGCGATGAGGTAGGGCTTGACCGCGCGGAAGGCGTCGAAGAACGGCTCCATGTCCACCACGAGGTCCTTCTCCACGGGCAGGCCGCGGATCGGCTCGACGGTGATGGTGATGTTCTTGCCGTCCTTGGGCAGCATGTCCTTCATCAGCACCTTGCAGGCCAGCCGGTTCACACCGTTGATCCGCATGGCGTCGGAGCCGCACACACCGTGGGCGCAGGAGCGCCGGAAGGTGAGCGAGCCGTCCAGGTAGGACTTGATGTAGATGAGCACGTTCAGGAAGCGGTCGGTGGGCAGGACCGGCACTTGGAAGGACTCCCAGTGCGCGCCCTTGTCGTCCTCCGGGTTGAACCGGGCGACCTTCACCGTGATCATCACCGAGCCCTCCGGCACGGGGGCCGGATTCGACGGAGTGGTCTTCTCGAGTACGGCAGTCATCAGTACTTACGCTCCATCGGCTCGTAGCGGGTCTGCACCACCGGCTTGAAGTCGAGCCGGATGTCGGACAGCAGATCCGTGCCCTCCTTGTAGGCCATCGTGTGCCGCATGAAGTTCACGTCGTCGCGATCGGGGTAGTCCTCGCGGGCGTGGCCGCCACGCGACTCCTTCCGGTTGAGCGCGCCGACGACGGTCACCTCGGCCAGTTCGAGCAGGAAGCCCAGCTCGACGGCCTCGAGCAGGTCGCTGTTGTAGCGCTTGCCCTTGTCCTGCACCGTGATCCGCGAGTACCGCTCCTTGAGCGCGTGGATGTCGGTGAGGGCCTGCTTGAGGGTGTCCTCGGTGCGGAACACCGAGGCGTTGTTGTCCATCGACCGCTGCAGCTCGGTGCGGATGTCGGCCACGCGCTCGTTGCCGTGGTCGGACAGGATCAGCATCAGCCAGTCCTGCACCATCTGCGCCGGGTTCTCCGGCATGTCGACGAACTCGCTGCGCTCGGCGTACTCGGCGGCGGCGATGCCCGCGCGGCGGCCGAACACGTTGATGTCCAGCAGCGAGTTGGTGCCCAGGCGGTTCGCGCCGTGCACCGACACGCAGGCGCACTCGCCCGCGGCGTAGAGGCCGGGGACGATGTCGGTGTTGTTGCGCAGCACCTCGCCGCGGATGCGGGTGGGGATGCCGCCCATCACGTAGTGACAGGTCGGGAACACCGGCACCAGTTCCTTCACCGGGTCGACGCCCAGGTAGGTGCGGGAGAACTCGGTGATGTCGGGCAGCTTCTCCTCGAGCACGTCCTCGCCGAGGTGGGTCACGTCGATGTAGACGTAATCCTTGTTCGGGCCTGCGCCGCGGCCCTCGAGCACCTCGAGCACCATCGAGCGGGCGACGATGTCGCGGGGCGCGAGGTCCTTGATGGTGGGGGCGTAGCGCTCCATGAAGCGCTCGCCGTCGGCGTTGCGCAGGATGCCGCCCTCGCCGCGGACCGCCTCGGAGATGAGGATGCCCAGGCCTGCCAGGCCCGTCGGATGGAACTGGTGGAACTCCATGTCCTCGAGCGGCAGGCCCTTGCGGAACACGATCGCCATGCCGTCACCGGTCAGGGTGTGCGCGTTCGAGGTGGTCTTGTACATGCGACCCGAGCCGCCGGTGGCGAACACGATCGACTTCGCGTGGAAGACGTGCAGGTCGCCGGTGGCCAGCTCGTAGGCGACCACGCCGGTGGCGACCGGACCGCGCTCGGTCTCGGTGAGCACCAGGTCCAGGACGTAGAACTCGTTGAAGAACTCCACGTCGTGCTTGACGCAGTTCTGGTACAGCGTCTGCAGGATCATGTGGCCGGTGCGGTCGGCCGCGTAGCAGGCCCGGCGCACCGGGGCCTTGCCGTGGTCGCGGGTGTGACCGCCGAAGCGGCGCTGGTCGATCTTGCCCTCGGGGGTCCGGTTGAACGGAAGACCCATCTTCTCCAGGTCGAGGACCGCGTCGATGGCCTCCTTGGCCATGATCTCGGCGGCGTCCTGGTCGACGAGGTAGTCACCACCCTTGACGGTGTCGAAGGTGTGCCACTCCCAGTTGTCCTCTTCCACGTTGGCCAGCGCGGCGCACATGCCGCCCTGGGCCGCGCCGGTGTGGCTACGGGTCGGGTACAGCTTGGTCAGCACAGCCGTTCGGACACGGGGGCCCGCCTCGATGGCGGCGCGCATGCCCGCGCCGCCGGCACCGACGATGACGACGTCGTAGCGATGTTCCCGAACAGGACGGGCTGCGACGGCGCCGCTGTTGCGTTCGCTGGACTCACTCATGCGAGGTGGCCTGTTCCTAACTGATGTTGGGGTCGAAGGTGAAGATGACGTAGGTGCCGACGCCCATGATCAGGATCATCGAGACGACCAGCAGGGTCTTGAGCCAGAACCGGGTCGAGTCCTTGCGGGAGTAGTCGTCGATCACGGTGCGCAGGCCGTTGCCGCCGTGCAGCTGTGCCAGCCAGAGCATGGCCAGGTCCCAGATCTGCCAGAACGGGGACGCCCAGCGTCCGGCCACGAAGCCGAAGTTCAACCGCTTCACGCCGCCGTCGAGCATCAGCATGATGAAGATGTGGCCGAAGACCAGCACGATCAGGGCCAGGCCGGAGAAGCGCATGAACATCCACGCGTACTTCTCGAAGTTGTTGCCCGAGCGGGCGCGCGGCGAGCGCGGCAGGTCGAGGCTGGCAGGCCGGTCGTAGGACTTGCCGATAACAGGTGCGCTCATCGTGATCAGTGCTCCGTCAGCAGGTAGAAGAACATGCGGCCGACACCGGCGGCGCCGGCGACGACCGTCACGGCCAGCACGATCCACAGCATCAGGCGCTGGTGACGCGGGCCCTCGGACCAGAAGTCGACCAGGATCAGCCGCACGCCGTTGAGCGCGTGGAACAGCACGCACACGACCAGGCCCATCTCCATGAGCGCGACGACGGGATTCTTGTAGATCTCGATCGCGTCGTTGTACATCTGCGGGCTGACCCGGACCAGGGCAGTGTCCAGCACGTGGACGAAGAGGAAGAAGAAGAGAGTGACACCGGTGATCCGGTGCAGCGCCCAGGACCACATTCCGGGGTCGCCTCGATAGAGCGTCTTCCGCTTCGGCTGTGCCGGAGCTTCGATCGTGGTCATAGAGTGCGCTGCCTCCAACGTCGTCGATGGACCCGGTTGCAGGTCCGGTGCCGACCGCGTCTGGCGGGGCGAAATCCCCGGTTGGCTGTGCCTAGCTCCTCTAGCACGTGCCCGCTGTCGGGAACCTGAACCGATCTACTCGGACTCTAATCCTCTCTGTTTCCCGGAACTAATTCGGCGTGCCGTGCGTTGCCGGACCGTCGAGTGGGTTAGGTTTACCTTTGTTGCCGCGAAACGGGGTGCGCTTCGCCGTGCGCGGAAGCGGTGGCGGCCCTTTCGAGCGGAGGTCGAGCATGTCGGAAATCGACTGGAATGTGTTGCGCCACAACGCTGTTGGCGCGATGCGTGCGGCCTACGCGCCCTACTCCCGTTTCCCGGTCGGCGCCGCGGCTCTCACCGGCGACAGCCGAATTGTGAGCGGATGCAATGTGGAAAATGTCTCATACGGACTCGGCCTGTGTGCCGAATGTGTACTCGTCGGTAACTTTATCGTGACCGGTGGCGGGCGCCTGCTCGCCGTCTCGGTGTGCGATTCCCGCGGCGAAATTCTCACCCCCTGCGGCCGCTGCCGCCAGGTGCTGCTCGAGCACGGCGGACCCGGGTTGCTGGTCGACCACCGCGACGGCCCGCGCCCGCTGCGCGAGCTGCTGCCCGACGCCTTCGGCCCCGACGATCTCTCCGCCGGACAGTCCTGAGCGGCCCGTGCCAGACTGGCCGCGTGAGGGCACTGGACGCGGTAACGATCATCACGACCAAGCGCGACGGCGGGCAGCTGAGCGACGAGCAGATCGACTGGGTGGTGGACGCCTTCACCCGCGGCGAGGTCACCGACGAGCAGATGGCAGCGCTGGCCATGGCCGTGCTGTGGCGTGGCATGACCAGGGCCGAGATCGCCCGCTGGACCGCCGCCATGATCGCCTCCGGGCAGCGGATGGACTTCACCGACCTGCCGAGACCCACCGTGGACAAGCACTCCACCGGCGGTGTCGGCGACAAGATCACCCTGCCGCTGGCCCCGCTGGTGGCGGCCTGCGGCGCGGCGGTGCCGCAGCTGTCCGGCCGCGGCCTCGGCCACACCGGCGGCACCCTGGACAAGCTGGAGTCCATCCCCGGCTGGCGGGCCGACGTGCCGCCCGCCCGGCTGCGCGAGATCCTGACCGACCCGGCGATCGGCGCGGCGATCTGCGCGGCGGGCGCCGACCTGGCCCCCGCCGACAAGCGGCTCTACGCGCTGCGCGACGTGACCGGCACGGTCGAGTCCATCCCGCTGATCGCTAGCTCGATCATGAGCAAGAAGATCGCCGAGGGCACCGCCGCGCTGGTCCTCGATGTCAAGGTGGGCGCGGGCGCGTTCATGAAGGACCGCGCCGACGCCGCCGAACTGGCCGCGACCATGGTCGAACTCGGCGCCGACGCCGGGGTGCGCACGGTCGCGCTGCTGACCGCGATGGACGTCCCGCTCGGGCGCACCGCGGGCAACGCTCTCGAGGTGGCCGAGGCGGTGGCGGTGCTGGCGGGCGGCGGCCCCGCCGACGTGGTCGAGCTGACCCTCGCCCTGGCCCGCGAGATGGTGGCGCTGGCAGGCCTGGACGCCGACCCGGCCGAGGTGCTGGCCTCCGGTCGCGCCATGGACCACTGGCGGGCGATGGTGCGCGCCCAGGGCGGCGACCCCGGCGCCGCGCTGCCCCGCGCCGCGCACACCGAGACCCTGCGCGCCGAACGCGACGGCGTGGTGACCCGGCTCGACGCCATGGGCGTCGGGCTCGCCGCCTGGCGGCTCGGCGCGGGCCGGGCACGGCAGGCAGAGCCGGTGCAGGCGGGTGCGGGCGTCGAACTGCACGCCAAACCGGGGGAGCGGGTGCGCGCGGGCGAACCGCTGGCCACCCTGCACACCGACACCCCGCACGCGTTCCCCGCCGCGACGGCCGCGCTGGCCGGGGCCTACGAGATCGGCGAGCAGCCGCCCGCTCCGGCGCCGCTCGTCCTCGACCGCATCGGCTGAGACCGGCCCCGCGCGCGAGGCGCGGCAGGGGGCGCGAGGGGGCCGGGATGTGGACGCCAGGCGGCGGTGCGGTGACATCCCGGTGTCAGCTGTTCGGTCCGCTGCCGAACGGACGGGTCGCGGCTAACGTGTTGCTATGACAGGACCGATGCCACTGACCCTCGCTTCGATCCGCCGAGCCCCCAAGGCCCTGCTGCACGATCACCTGGACGGTGGCCTGCGGCCCGCCACGGTGCTGGAACTGGCCGCCGCGTGCGGCTACGACGAGCTACCGGCCGACAACGAAGCCGACCTGGCGCGCTGGTTCCGGGAGGCCGCCGACTCCGGTTCGCTGGAACGCTACCTGGAGACCTTCGCCCACACCGTCGCCGTCATGCAGACCCCCGAGGGGCTGCGGCGGGTCGCCCGCGAGTGCGTCCTCGACCTGGCCGAGGACAACGTCGTCTACGCCGAGGTCCGCTTCGCTCCCGAACAGCACCTCGAGGGCGGCCTGAGCCTGGACGAGGTGGTCGAGCACACCCTGGCCGGGTTCAGGGAGGGCGAGGCCGAAGCCGCCGCGGCCGGACAGCAGATCGTGGTGGTCTGCCTGCTGACCGCGATGCGGCACGCCGCCCGCTCGCGCGAGATCGCCGAGCTGACCGTGCGCTGGCGCGATCGCGGCGTCGGCGGCTTCGACATCGCGGGCGCCGAGGCCGGGTTCCCGCCCACCAGGCACCTGGACGCCTTCGAGTACATGCGGGCCAACAACGCCTACATCACCATCCACGCGGGCGAGGCGTTCGGGCTGCCGTCGATCCACGAGGCGCTGGCCTTCTGCGGCTGCGATCGGCTCGGCCACGGCGTGCGGATCAGCGACGACATCAGGGTGCCCGGCGGCGATATCGCCGAGGCCGAACTCGGCAGGCTCGCCGCGTATGTGCGCGACAAGCGCATCCCGCTGGAGTTGTGCCCGTCGTCGAACGTGCAGACCGGTGCGGTGCCCTCGCTCGACAAGCACCCCTTCGACCTGCTCGCCCGGCTGCGCTTCCGGGTCACGGTCAACACCGACAACCGGTTGATGAGCGACACCAGCATGAGCAAGGAGATGCTCGAGCTGGCCCACACCTTCGGCTACGGCTGGACCGACCTCGAGCGCTTCACCATCAACGCGATGAAGTCGGCGTTCATCCCGTTCCCCGAGCGCCTGCGCATCATCGACGACATCATCAAGCCCGGCTACGCCGTCCTGATCGGCTGAGCGGCCGTCCCGATCGGCCGAACTCACCGACCCGGCAGCCGGGGACGTCGAGGGCGAACGGCTGCTTCTTCGCTCAGTCGGCCGAGTTCCTCGCTCAGTCGGCCGTGGTCAGGCGGGATTCGAAATCGCGCTCGAGTTCCCGCCAGGCCTGGGCCTCGGCCTGGTACGGCGGGCTCGGGGCCAGCCGCGTCGGGTCGGGGTCGAGCAGGTAGGAGACGTACCAGCCCAGCGGGGTCGACTTGGCCAGCGCTGTCTCCACCGCGTCGTCGTCGGCGTAGTCGGCCGCGTCGGTGAACAGCTCGACGGCCAGGTCGAGCTGGTCGATGTCGACCGCGTCCGGGCCCTCGGCCAGGTCGTCGGCCAGGCCGGGCAGCACGTAGATGTTCTCGTCGGTGGCCTCCACCTCGAGCGAACCGTCGATGGCCGCGGTCTGCACCTCGCCGAAGGTGCTCACCCTGGCCAGATCGTGGTCGTGGTCGTCGGCCAGGTAGCGGGCCAGCGCGCGCTCGGTGGGGAAGGTGAGGATGGCGCCGTCGGTGCCGAGGAAGATCGGCTCGTCGTCGAGATAGCAGCGCAGCGTCCAGTGCGTGCCGGTGCCGGTGATGATCTTGACCGGATCGATGCCGACCTCGTGCCAGAACGAGTCGTCCTCGTCCTCCTCGTCGTCGTCCAGGTCGACCGGCTCGAACTCGGATTCCTCCTCGCTGTCGGCGACGTCGTCGGCTTCGACGATGTTCTCCTCGGCGGCGAGCAGTTCGGCCTCGGCGACCGCGACCGCCGCGGCGTCCACCTCCGGGGTCTCGACCACCGAGTCGATCGCGTCGAGTACGCCGTCCCAGTCCTTGGCGATGGCGGCGCCGATCTGATCCCACAGCTCCTCGCCGTCGCGGCCGACGAAGGCGCTCGCCCCGCCGGGCAGCGCGCCGAGCACCGGGTGCGAGCTGAAGAACTTGGTGACCGCCTCCAGCTCGCACACCTCGCCGAGATTGCGCACCATGTCGAGGGTGTCCTCGAGCTCGGCCACCGTCTCCGGCTCGGGATCGCCTGCGGCCAGCTCGGGTATCCCGACCAGGTCGAAGGTGTGGTGCTCGGCCGGCTCCAGTTCCACCGCCGACAGCGCCACCACGACCTTCCACGCGGGGTGGTCGACCAGATCGTTGTCGGTGTCGGTGCGGACGAAGGCCGCCAGTTCCGCGACGGACTCGAATCCGTAGAGGTCGTCCTCGTGTCCGAGGAACGCCATCCACTCATCGTCACCGTCACGCCAGCGCGGTGCCCACAGAGTGACGAGATCGCCGTCGGTCAGGCCGAGCTCGATCGGGACGATGTCTCCAGAAGCCATGAGCGGAAGCCTATCGAGCTTCGGGCTCAGGCACTATCCCGCCCGCCCGAGGCCGGTCCGGGCTGGGGGCTCGTGTCCGAGGCGAACGACTCGTTCAGTGCCGCAACGACCTTGGACCGCTGGGCGCTCGCGTCCTCGGCGGCCTGCCTGCACGCCCAGATGATGAGCTGTCCGACGTCGGCGGGCGGCATCGAGGTCACCGCCTCCGACAGGCGCAGGCCGACCAGCGCGCCGTTGCTGTCGACATCCACCGAGACCGTGCCGTCCTCGCTGGTGAACGTGCCGCGCACCTGGCCGAGGCCGTGCAGCGCGGCCTCCAACGCCTCCAGCTTGGCGGTCGCGTTGGCGACCAGGGCGTCCATCTCCGCGCTCACAGTGGCCTCATCCAGGTGGTCGGTCCGGTGTCGGCGTCGTCGATGCGGTCGAGCTCGTCGACCGCCTGCTGCCTGGTGGGCAGGCCGAGCTTGTCGAGGATGTCGGCGGGCATGCCCGACTCGGCGAGCAGCTCGCGGCGCTTGGCGCGCGCCGCGATCGCCGAGCGCTGGGTCAGCCGCAGGATCTCGTTGGCCAGGGCCTGCGCGCCGTATCGGTACTCGCTGCGTTCGAACTTGATCTCCACCGGCATGCCCTGATCGGTCGCGCGCACCGCGATGGTGCCCGACCGGTTCTGGCTGACCGCGACGGTGACGTTCGGAATCTGCTGTTCGCTCATTCTGTGGGCCTGTAGAAGCCGTAGAACTCCATACCCATGTTCTCCGTTCGGATGTTGCTGATCGAGACCGGATCACCCGCTTCGATGAGCTGACCGTTGCCGATCACCATCGCGACGTGGCCGTCCCACACCGCCAGGTCGCCCGGCATGAGGTCGCCCGGTGAGACCTGCGGGTGGCCGATGTGCTGCTCCTGTGCCAGGCGCGGCAGCTCGACGCCCGCCTCGCCGTAGGCCCATTTGGTCAAGCCGCTGCAGTCGATGCCGACGCCGGGGGTGTTGCCGCCCCAGACGTACGGGGTGCCCTGGGCGGTCAGCGCGGTGGTGACCGCCTTGGCGGCCTTCTCGTTCGGCGCCTCGACCACGCTGCCGTCGGGCAGGGTGATCTTCACGCCGTCGGAGGTGACGTTCGAGCTCGAGTTGTTCTGCCCGCTCGGCGTGCTCGTCGAGGCGGGCGTGCTCGAGGTGTCGGTGGACGTGGCGGCCTGCTGCAACGGCGCGCTCGCCAGCGAGGTGGCCAGCGAACCCGCCTGGCCGGCCATGCTGACCAGGGTCGACAGATTCGAGCCGACGCCGCTGGTGAGCGCGCCGGGCAGGCTCGCCGGAGCCGGGCTCGACGGCGGCGGGGTGAGCTGGGTCATCGCCGCGGTCTGGGTGTCGAGTTCGCCGCGCACCCGCCCCACCACGCCGATGCCCTGGTTGAGATGCTCGATGGCCGAGCCGACCAGCACCGTGAAGCCCTGCGGGGTGGCGATCGCAGGGCCGAGCGCGGTGGCGGTGTTCACGAAGGACCGCACGATGGCGTCGAGATCCTTCTGACCCGTCTCCACCTCGGCCGCGGCCTGGTTGACCACGGCGGCCATCTCTGTGCTGCGGTCGGAGATGGTGGCGGCCGAGGTCTGCACGCGCAGCGCCTTGGAGGTGGCCGAATCGGCCGCCTGGCCGTCCCACACGTCGTTGAGCTGGTTGATGCTCGCCTTGCCGAACTGGTGCAGCTGATCGAGGGCGCTGGAGGCGGACAACAACGAGTCGGCGGGGCCGCCCGCGGGCTGCACACCGGTGCCGAAGCTGCTGAGCAGGTCGAGCAGCGGCTTGACCAGCAGGTTGATGTCGATCACCGGTTCACCCGCCCAGATCGGCGGAGCGCAGGGCCGCGGCGTTGTTCAGGTCGGTCTCGGTGAGCACGGTGGCCGAGGCCGCCGCCGCGCCGCCCATGCTCGACAGCACCGCCGACAGCTGGGCGATCGAGGCCACGTGCCCGGCGTGCGCCGTGGCGTAGGCGGCCATGAAATCACCACCGATGAGACCCATGATCGGGCCGAGCAACGCGGGCGAGGCGCCGGCGGCCCCCGCCGCGATCCCGGCCATCTCGCCCGCCATGACACCGGCGGTCGCGCCGTATACGGCGATGCCCTCCGTGTCCGCCGACATCTTGGTCATGATGTGCTTCCCCCATCCGTTCGTTCCCAGGCAGAGTACGTCATCCACCTGTTTGGACGCGCCGTCGTGCCGCGCGGTTCCACACCCCTCATGGAAGATTCGCGCGCGCCCAGGAGCCGGATCGACCTTATCGTTTGCTCATGCGCACCCACACCGTGGACCACCCGCTGGCCGCCGCCTTGCTGACGACGATGCGCGACGAGCGCAGCACCGACGCCGCCTTCCGCGCGGCGCTGGCCGATCTCACCGGCATCCTCGTCTACGAGGCGCTGCGGGACGCCCCCGTGGCCACCTACGAGATCACCACCCCGGTCGCGCCGACCGTCGGCGTCCGGCTGGCCACCCCGCCGCTGCTGGTGCCGGTGCTGCGGGCCGGGCTCGGCATGGTCGAGACCGCCTCCGGCCTGATCCCCGAGGCCAGGGTCGGTTTCGTCGGCATCGCCCGCGACGAGACCACCCATCAGCCGGTGCCCTATCTGGAATCGCTGCCCGACGACCTGGCGGGCATCCCGGTGTTCGTCCTCGACCCGATGCTGGCCACCGGCGGATCCATGCGTCACACCCTGGAACTGCTGGTGGCGCGCGGAGCCACCGACATCACCGCGGTGTGCGTGGTCGCCGCCCCCGAGGGCATCGCCACGCTGGAGAACAGCGGCCTGCCGGTGCGGTTGGTGACCGCCGCCGTGGACGACGGGCTCGACGCCGCCGCCTACATCGTGCCTGGACTCGGCGACGCGGGCGATCGCCAGTTCGGGCCGCGCTGAGCGCGTTCGGGAAGTCCGGTCGGGCAGGCTCCCGGTGCCGCCGTCCCTCCGATCAGGCGGGCCGCAGCGCCCGGCAGAAGCCTGCCAGCTCCGAAAGCCGCAGGCGCGCGGCGTCCTCGGCCTCGGGCAGGGCGTCGCGGCCGGACACCGGCTGCACGACCTCCAGATAGCACTTGAGTTTCGGCTCGGTCCCGGACGGCCGGATCACCACCCGCGAGCGCGGGCCCTCGAAGATCAGCGCGTCCGTGCGCATCCGTCCGCGCACCGCGAGCTGGTCGATGCAACGCACCGGCTCACCGGCGATCATCTCGGGCGGGGCGCCGCGCAGCCGGGCGACCACCGCGGCCGCGGCATCGGCGTCGGCCAGCCGGAGGGAGACCTGGTCGCCCGCGTGCAGGCCGAAATCCAGCGCGTAGTCGTCGAGGTCGTCGAGCAGGCCGCGCCCGCGCGCCTTCGCCGCGGCCACCGCGTCGGCGGCCACCACGGCGGCGGAGACGCCGTCCTTGTCGCGCACCACCCCCGGGTCCACACAGTGGCCGATGGCCTCCTCGTAGGCGTAGACCAGCCCCTCGCCCGCGCGAGCCAGCCACTTGAAGCCGGTCAGCGTCTCGGCGTAGCGGGCGCCCCTGGCGGCGGCCAGCTTCGACAGCAGCCGGGAGGAGACCAGCGTGGTGGCCACCAGGGAGCCGGGAGCGGCGGTGG
>NZ_JARWRU010000342.1 GCF_029867845.1 Nocardia farcinica
GGGGCCGGGGGGGGCGCCCCCCCGCCCCCGCGCGCCCGCGGCCGGTGGGGCCCCCCCCCCCCCCCCCCGATTCCGTTCAGGTCAGTGACCGGATCGCGGCGATATCGAATTCCGCCACCGCCGCGTCGAGCATCGCGGCGCTCTGACCCTGCTCGGGCCCACTTCCGCGGAATGCCTCGACATCCTCCCGGGTCGCCCACCGCTCGAACACATTGATCCGGCCCGGTTCCACCAGGTCGGGCCCGATCGCGAAATCCAGGCATCCGCGCGCCTTCCGCGCCTGTTCGACCACCCCCACACATCCGGCGAGGTATTCCTCCCGCCGCTCGGGGGCGACCACGATGTATCCGGCCACCACAACCATTGCCCGCTCCTTTCCACTCATCGGTGCAGACCGGACAGAGGCACCGAACTCATCGGCCATGAGCGGGGCCCCGCCGCACGGGGTCACAGGCGCGCCGGAACCGTGTGCCGCCGCGGCACATTCTGCTACCGTCATACCTAGCTGTTCTAGGTATAGGGGATCTATGTATATAGACAAGGATCTGGTGGCCGCCTCCTCCACGCTGCTGGTGCTCGGGATCCTGGCCGAGGGCGAGTCCTACGGCTACGCGATCCTCAAGCGGGTGCGGGAACTGTCCGCCGGCCGTATCGAATGGACCGACGGCATGCTCTACCCGCTGCTGCACCGATTGGAGCGGGCGGGCTACGTGTCGGCCTCCTGGGCCACCGCCGAGACCGGTCGCAAACGCAAGCACTACGTCCTCACCGAGGCCGGGCGCGCGGTGCTGGTGGAGCGGCGCAGCCAGTGGGATGTGGTGGCCGAGGCATTGAACGAGGTCTGGCGCAGCGCGCAGCTGCCCCGGCTGACCGAAGGCGGCCTGGCATGACCGGCGTGGACGAGCGACTGGAGTCGCAGATCGGCCAATGGCGCGGCTACGTCCAGCGACGACAGGCGATCTCGGCGGCGGACGTCGCGGAGATGGAAGACCATCTGCGCGAGCAGATCTCGGAGCTGAACGCGGCCGGGCTGGCCGCCGACGAGGCATTCCTGGTCGCGGTCAAGCGGATGGGGAGCATCGACGCCATCTCGCGCGAATTCGCCCGCGAACACTCCGAGCGACTGTGGAAACAGCTGGTCCTCGTGCCGGTGCCGGGCGAGGGCAGGCAGGCGCCGACCCGGGAGCTGCCGGTGGTGCTCGCCTTGGCCGCCGCCGCGGGATGTGCGATCACGATCGCCGTGCCGGCCGGGATCGACGAGAACTTGTTCGCCCGCACGGTGAGCCTGTTCGTCCTTCCTTTCCTCGCCGGCTATTTCGCGTGGAAGCGCAGGCTCGGCCCCCGCGCCCTCGCCGCTCTCGCCGTGCCCTTCGTGCTCGCCGCCGTCCTGCTCGTCACCTTCCCCTCCGAACACGATGGTGCGACGGAGGTGCTCGCCGCGATCCACGCGCCGCTGGTCGGCTGGTTCGCGGTCGGCTTCGCCTATGCCGGTGGCGAGTGGCGCTCGGACCGCCGTCGCATGGACTTCATCCGGTTCACCGGCGAGTGGGTCGTCTATCTGACCCTCATCGCGCTCGGCGGCTTGGTGCTGCTCGGCCTCACCATCGGCGCCTTCGACGCGCTGAAGTTGAACGACGCCGATGAAGTCGTGGTGGAGTGGGTGGTGCGATTCGGCCCGGCGGGCGCCGTCGTGATCGCGGCCTGGCTGGTGGAGGCCAAGCAGAACGTCGTGGAGAACATCGCTCCGGTCCTGACCAAGGTGTTCACCCCGGTCACCATCGCCATGCTCGCGGTGCTGCTGGCGGGATTCGTCGCGGCGGGCGACCTGGTCGAGGCCGACCGGCAGCTGCTCATCCTGATGGACGTCATTCTCGTCGTGGTTCTCGGGCTGCTGCTCTACGCGATCTCCGCGCGCGATCCGCTGCTGCCCGCCGACCTGTTCGACAAGCTCCAGCTCGTGCTGGTCGGGCTCGCGCTCGTCGTCGACGTGGTCATGCTGACCGCGATGCTCACCCGGATCGCGGAGTTCGGCCTCTCTGCGAACAAGACGGTCGCCCTCGGCCTGAACCTGCTCCTCGCGGTGAACCTGACCTGGTCGGCCCGGCTGCTCGCCGGTTTCGTGGTCGGGCGCGGCAGCTTCCACGCGACCGAACGCTGGCAGACCCGCTACCTGCCGGTCTTCGGACTGTGGGCGGCGCTGGTGCTGGTCGCGGTGCCGCCGCTGTTCGGTTTCGAGTGAGCCCGCTCGTCCGCCCGGCGGCCGACCGTCGCGGGAGTAGCGTGGATGCCGGTCCGGTTCGTCGACGTCCAGGGAGGCTCCCATGACTGTCCGCGCGGAATGGAACGGCGTCGTGCTCGCCGAGAGCGACGACACGGTGGTGGTCGAGGGCAACCACTACTTCCCGGCCTCGGCGGTGCGCTCGGAGTACCTCACCCCGACCGACACCCACACCGTGTGCCCGTGGAAGGGCACCGCCTCCTACTACACGGTGCGGGTGAACGGCAGCGAGAACCCGGACGCGGCCTGGTACTACCCGGAACCGAAGGAGGCGGCCGCGCAGATCGAGAACCACGTGGCGTTCTGGCGCGGGGTCGACGTCGTCGGGGACTGAGCGCCCGGCCGCGGTGGCCGGCGCGTTCGTCGCGTTCGTCGCGTGCCACCGACCGTCGCCGCGACACGGCAGGTGTTCGCTGTCGGTGGTGCTCCGGTGCGCCGTCATCTTGGCGAGGGCGTGGCCGTCGGCGGGCTGTGGCCGCCGGCGGGCCGATGATGACTGGTGGGGCCGATGGTGGCCGGGTGAGGCCGATGGTGGCCGGGTGAGGCCGATGGTGGCCAGGTGGGGCCGGATGATGGCCAGATGGGGCGG
>NZ_JARWRU010000343.1 GCF_029867845.1 Nocardia farcinica
CCTCGTCGGCCTCCTCGGCCACGTCCGCCTCGACGGCCTCGTCGGCCACGACGGGCACCTCCGCCACGACCGCCACGACCGCCACGTCCGGCACGACCGGCACCTCAGGCACGACCGGCACGACCGCCACGTCCGGCACGACCGGCACCTCGGACGCGACCGCCACGACCGGCACCTCAGGCACGACCGCCACGTCCGGCACCTCCGGCACGTCCGCGACGCCGAGTTCATCCGCCGCATCCAGCACTTCGGCCGCATCCGGTTCCGCCACGTCCGGCTCTTCGATTACGCCCGGCTCTTCGCCTGCGTCCAGCACCTCGGCCGCGCCCAGCTCTTCGCCTGCGTCCGGCGCTCCGGCCACATCCGGCTCCCCCGCGCCGTCCGATGCGCGGGTCGCGCCCGCCTCCGTTCCACCGACGGAGGCTTCGTCGCCGACGGGCACGGCGACTGCCACGCCGGGCACCTCCGCCCGGTCGGACGGCGGCGACACCGCGTCGGGAACGACCGCCGCTGCCGTTCGAGGCTCGAACTCCGTCGGCTCCGGCTCGACCGGCTCGGGGACGACCGGTACGCCGCAGACATCGGCGGCGGACAACCGATCCACCATCGGCGCGCGGTCCCGTCCCGACTCCCGCACTGCGTCCTCGGACGCCACCTCCGCTCCGGCACGCCCGAACGCCACCGAACCCGGTGCCGCCGAACCGAAGTCGGCGCGCCCGGGAGCCGGGGCGCAGAAGTCCGGCCCCTCCGCCGACGGCCCGTCGGTGTCCCCCTCGGACGCCACCCGCGTCGTGTCCGCCCCCGCCTCGACAGGTGCGGCGAGCGCGGAGCGCGCCGTGGCCTCCGGGACAGGCAACTCCGCCGCCACCTCCGCACCCCGCCCGCTACGCGGCTTCCCGACGGCCGCGGACAGCTCGGCCGACGACCGTCCGGCCACCACCCCCGCAGCTCCGAGGCCGGGCACCCCGAGCGCGGAAACCCCTGCCCCCCCCGCAACGGCCCCCCCCCGCGGGCGCACCCCCCCCCCCCCCCGGGCCGCCCCCCCCCCCCACGCCCCCCCCGACGGCGGGCGCGGGACCCCCCCCGG
>NZ_JARWRU010000344.1 GCF_029867845.1 Nocardia farcinica
GGGGGGGGGCCCCGGTCGTGGCGCGGGGGACGCGGGGGGAGCCGATGGGGGGGACCGCTAGTGCGCCGGGGCCCCCGCCTCTCGGCGATTCCGCGCCGGACACCCGCTCGCCGGACACCCGCTCGCGGATGATCGCGCGGCTCAGCGCGATTCGACCGCCTCGATCGCCTCGGTGGGCAGCGGGAAGTTCAGATACGAACGCGAGGGCGTCGGCCCGCGCTGCCCCTGGTACTTCGAGCCGGCGGCCGCGCTGCCGTAGGGGTGCTCGGCGGGGCTGCTCAGCCGGAACAGGCACAGCTGGCCGATCTTCATCCCCGGCCACAACGTGATCGGCAGGTTCGCCACATTCGACAGCTCGAGGGTGATGTGACCGCTGAAGCCGGGATCGATGAACCCGGCGGTGGAATGGGTGAGCAGTCCGAGCCTGCCCAGGCTCGACTTGCCCTCCAGCCTGCCCGCCAGGTCGTCGGGCAGGGAGCAGACCTCCAACGTGGAGCCGAGCACGAACTCGCCCGGGTGCAGAACGAACGGCTCACCCTCACCCGGCTCGACCAGACTGGTCAGCTCGTCCTGGCGCTGGGCCGGGTCGATGTGGGTGTAGCGGGAGTTGTCGAACACCCGGAACATGCGGTCCAGCCGGACGTCGATGCTGGACGGCTGGATCAGGTTCTCCAGCAGCGGCTCGACCCCGAGACGCCCAGCGGCGATCTCCGCACGGATGTCACGATCGGAAAGCAGCACGCCATGAGCCTAGCGTCCGCTCCCCCGGCCTTCCCGGTGCGGCCTTTCCCCATCACGCCCCCGATGACACGCCGCGACAGATAACCTCTCGTTGACACACCACGGAAGGACCACCCACCATGACCGACGCCTCACCGTTCGACCTCACCGGTCACGTCTCCGTCATCACCGGCGGCAACTCCGGCATCGGCCTCGGCTACGCCCGCGGCCTCGCCCGCGCGGGCGCGGACGTGTGCGTCGTCGGCCGAAACGTCGAGCGCAACGAGGCCGCGGCCGAGGAATTGAGCCGGTTCGGTCACCGCGTGCTGGCCCTGGCCTGCGACGTCTCCGATGAGCAGCAGGTCGCCGACACCATCGGCCGCGCCGCCGCCGAACTGGGCCGCATCGACTCCTGCTTCGTCAACGCGGGCGTCCCCCAGGGCACCGTGCCCTTCCTGGAAACCGATCTGGCCGAGTTCCGCCGCGTCACCTCGGTCAACCTCGACGCCGCGTTCGTCACCCTGCGCGAGGCCGCCAAGGTGATGGTCGCCCAGGGCGAGGGTGGCAGCCTGGTCGCCACCGCCAGCCTGGTCGCCCAGCAGGGCGCCCCCCGCGGCCAGTCCTACGCCGCCAGCAAGGCGGGCATCATCGCGGTGATCAACTCCATCGCCGTCGAGCTGGCCAAGCACCGCATCCGCGCCAACGCCATCCTGCCCGGCTGGGTGGAGACCCCCATGACCGACGACCTGTTCCACTGGGACCGCTTCCGCGACCGCGTGCTGCCCCGCATGCCCGTCGGCCGCTGGGGCCGCGCCGAGGACTTCGAGTCGGTGGCGGTGTATCTGGCGAGCCCGGCCAGCGCCTTCCACACCGGCGACTCCCTGCTCATCGACGGTGGCTACAGCAAGTTCTGACCACCGGCGGCCGTGACGCGCCCGGCATCCCCGGCAACTTTCCAGCACGGGGATGCCATGGTGGAAGGGTGCCTCCCTCGCCGCTGCCCGCCCCGCTGCGCTCGCCGGCGCTGCTGTCGGCCCTCGCCGTCATGCTCGCGGCCTGCTTCGCCGCGATCACCTGGCAGGTCCTGCGCCACGACGTGACGGCCGAACCCCAGTTCTTCCTCGACCAGGACGACCAGGCGCGTGACCTCGGCGGACTGCTCGCCGTCGACCCCGCCGTCGCCGGGTGGGTGATCGACCACCGCACCGGCGCGCTGACCGCCGCGGCCCACACCGTCAGCGCCCTCGGCGCCACCTTGTCCATGACCGTGCTCGGCACCCTCGCCTGCGCCGTGCTGCTGCGCGCGGGCGACCGTTCCCGGGCCGCGCTGGTCGCCGTCACCGGCCTCGGCGCCGCCGTCATCGTCTTCGCGGGCAAACGCCTGATCGGCCGTGAACGCCCGCCTGCCGCCGACCGCCTCGCCTACGAACCGAGTCTGTCCTATCCCTCCGGCCACAGCCTCGGCAGCTGCGTGGTCGTGGCCGTGTGCGCGGCGGTGTTCCTGCCACTGCTGCATCGCAGGACCACCCGGATCGCCGGGGCCGCGCTCGCCGTGGCGTTCGTGTTGTCGGTGGGGTGGTCGCGGGTGTATCTCGGCGTGCACTGGCCGACGGATGTGGTGGGCGCGTGGTGCGCGGGAGCCGCCTGGATGGCCCTGTGCCTGGCGGTGTTCCACCTGCGCCGACCCGGCCCCGACGAATCGCCGACGACGGCGGACGCCGCCGGCGGGTGACGCGGCACCCTCTCGGCACACTTGCCTGCCGGTGACAGCCCGCGCTATCGCGCCCGCGCCGCCCGCCGCGCCCCGCCAGGCTTGCTCCCCGATCGCTCGCCCGGCTGCCCGGCTCGCCCGCCTGCCTCACGCGCCCCGCGCACCGCCAGCCGGTCGGCCCGCTCGTTCTCCGGGTGCCCGGCGTGCCCCCGCACCCATTCCCAGGACACCTCGTGCCGCGCGCACGCCTGCGCCAGCCGCTGCCACAGATCGGCGTTCTTGACCGGCTCCTTCTTCGCCGTCACCCATCCGTTGGCCCGCCACTTCGGCAGCCACGAGGTGATCCCGTCGCGCACATAGGTGCTGTCGGTGAACACGCGCACCGTCGACTTCCTGGTCAGCGCCTCCAATGCGCTGATCGGCGCCATCAACTCCATGCGGTTGTTCGTCGTCGGACCCCGATCCCCGCCGTACATCTCCCGCTCGTGCGCCCCGTACCGCAACACCGCTCCCCACCCGCCCGGCCCGGGATTCGGACTGCACGCGCCATCGGTATAGATCTGCACCTCCACCCGGCGAGACTAGCGACCACGGACCGGCGCGGGCGGACCGATCGCCCGCTTCCCACCGCATCGATTTGTGCACCGCCTCGCGTCCTGAAACACTCCGTCCGTTTGCACGAAAATTGCTGGACGACCCGCCACCCCGCGTGGCCCACGATCGGGAGGATCATCGCAGTGAGCTTTGCTCACGGTGGACAGTCGCCGTACCGGCAACCGCCCACCGGTCGGCCGCCACGCCACCGGAACACGTCGACACGCAACACCTGGATCGCCATCGGCGCCGTCGTCCTCGCGCTGTGCTGCTGCGGCGGGCTCGGGTTCATCGCCGACGGCGACCAGGCCGGTTCCGGTCCGGGGTCGACGGCCGCCGCTGCCACGACCACACAACCGCCCGATCCGAGGAAGGCGCCGATCTTCGCCGCCGAGGTGAAATCGGTCAGCGGCAACCGGGTCACCTTCACCGCGCACGGCCGAGAGGTGTCCGCGCAGCTCGCGCGGGTCACCACCTTCGGGGTCTGCGGTACGGAGATGCGCGAGCCGTTCGACACCCGCCTGGCGATCCTGCTGCCGGTCGCCGCCCAGGTCACCGTCGTGCGCGCGCAGCCGGACGAGCCCTACAGCGCGGTCTTCGTCCACCTCGGCGCGGCCGGCGACGTGTCGGCCCTGCCCACCGGGCCGAGCGTCAACGAGCAGCTGGTCGCCGAGGGCGTCGCGACGATCGACGGCGCCCGGCGCGACTCGGCGACGAGTTACGACGAACAGGTGGCCGCCGTGCGCGCCCAGAGCGCCCCCGTCGCGGCGCCCTACGTGGACGCGATCGCCGCGGCCGACACCCTGGCGTGGGAGAACCGCGTCGGTCCGATCGCGGACTGCCGCGCGCGCCTCGAACGCGAGGAACAGGACAAACGCGAGAAGTGGGGCCCGGACCTGGTTCCCGGCACCGACGACGATCCCGAGCGGACCGCCCCCACCTACACCGGTGGCGGCGGTGGTGGCGGTGGCGGCGAGAGCCGCTTCTGCCGCAAGCGGTGGTGGTGCTGACCGACGGCTCGCGGGGCACGAACTCGCGGGGCACGAGGACGGCCGGGACTTGCCGCGCTCCGGCCGTCATCTGATAACATCGCCAACGCGCGACCGCCTCCTTGGCCTGCCGGCCGAGCGCGGCGGAACGGCCTGCCGATGTAGTTCAATGGTAGAACTTCTGCTTCCCAAGCAGACAGCGCGGGTTCGATTCCCGTCATCGGCTCCACCTCGATGACCAGGACTCATGTCCTGGTCATCGTGCTTTCCGAAGGCCCTGTGGGTTCGACTCGGAAGTGCTATCTTTTCGGCGCATCCTGTGGGTTGGTTCCTTTTCCGGGTGCACGGCCGGCGCGCGGTTCCTCTTGGCGGAGAGTGCGCCGGCCGCCTTGTTCTCGGACGCGCGGCCGGTCAGTTGAGGCCGACCGCGTCGGGGAGGGTCCAGACGTCCTCGGGACCGTGGCCGTCGTCCATGGTGCGGCGGTAGGCCAGGAGGGAGGACAGGAGCACGCGCCGGTGGCGGCCGACGAAGCGATAGCGGATGTGGCCCTCGTGCAGGAGTTTCACCAGGTGGGTGCGGGAGATGCCGAGGAGTTCGGCGGCCTGCTGGGTGGTGAGTTCGACGTGGGCGGGAATGACGGTGACGCCGCGGCCCGCCGCCAGGTTCTCCAGGATCTCGCGCAGGGGCGCGACAGCTTGCGGCGGCAGCGGGATCGGTTCGGGCCTGCCTGGGACGGTGAGTCCCAGGGCGGCTTCCAGTGCCGGGTCACGCAGCGCGTCGAGGGCCTCGCGGGCCAGGCGCTGTTCCTCGGCAACCGGTTCGCCGACCGGATCGTCGTGGTCGGACATGGCAACCACCTCCACCCAGCAACCTAGGAAACAGGCGAAACGAACACAACGCCCATCGCCTAACGATCCGGTGCCGATGCCGGGAGTTCGCCCGGGTGGGTCAGCCCTCGGCGCCGACCGGCGACCCGGTCAGCGCCGCGACCACCGGCCGCCAGCGCTGCACATACGTCCCCAGCACCCCGTCGGACCGGAAGGTGCTGTCGGACAGGTACAGGCCGGGCAGCGCGGTGGTCGCGCCAAGTTCCACCAGCACCGGCTCCAGGTGGACGATCGGGGCGAGGGAGTGGACGGGGCTCGCGCCGAGCATGAGCGGCACGGCGAGGACCCCGGCCAGGCCGGTCCCGCCGGCGAACTGCTCGAGGAAGAGTTTGAGCAGGCCGGTGTAGGTGGCCTTGAAGGTCGGGCTGGCGAAGATCACCAGCTCGGAGCCGGCCACCGTCCGCACGGCCTCGGCCACCTCCTCGTCGCCCCAGCTCAGCAGCTTGGGGCCGAGCTCGACCAGGTCGATGACGGTGGGTTCGACGCCGGGCGCCAGGCCTTCGGCGAGCCGGGTGGCGGCGGTGAGCGTGCGGGAGGCCGGCTTGGGGTTGCCGACGACGACGGTGACGGTCATGGTGGGTGGTCCTTGTGGTCGTGGGTCCGTGCTCGGTGGCGGTCCTGGGTGGCTCGTCCCGGCCATGCAACATCGGACCGGAGGTCACCGGACAGGGTTTGAATCCGGCCGATCGGATGGGGTGCCCGGCGCGGGCCTGTTCGCCCTCGGCCACGTCTACCATCCCTGCCATGTCGTTCACCGTCGCAACGCCCACCGGAGACCGGGTCGAGGATTACCGCCTGCTCAGGGCCCAGGCCGAGGCGCTGGTGGCGGGTGAGCCGGACCGCGTCGCCAACGCCGCGAACCTGTCGGCGCTGCTGTTCCACAGCCTGACCGAGGTGAACTGGGCAGGCTTCTATTTCGCCGACGGCGAGGAGCTGGTGGTCGGGCCGTTCCAGGGCAAGCCGGCCTGCGTGCGCATCCCGTTCGAGCGCGGCGTGTGCGGGACGGCGGCGGCGACCGGGGCCACCCAGCTGGTGCCGGATGTGCACGCCTTTCCAGGCCATATCGCCTGCGACGCGGATTCGCGCTCGGAGATCGTGATTCCGCTGGTGCGCGACGGGGTCGTGGTCGGCGTCCTCGACCTGGACAGCCCGGAGCCCGGCCGGTTCGACGAGGTGGACCGGGCCGGGCTGGAGGCCTTCGCGCGG
Organism: Nocardia farcinica; assembly: GCF_029867845.1. GTDB lineage: Bacteria > Actinomycetota > Actinomycetes > Mycobacteriales > Mycobacteriaceae > Nocardia > Nocardia farcinica_A. Next base: position 6,109 of record NZ_JARWRU010000344.1, read on the forward strand.
GTCTTCGTGGACAGTCTGGGCTGATATCGGCGCCCGCGGAGGCGCGTTCGGCGCGGGCGGCCGGAGTGCCGTCCCGGTGTCGGTGCCCGCCGTTAGGGTCGCCCCGTGGCTGATTCGCGGTTTTCGTTCACGGCGCGGGTGTGGGAGCACGAGGGCGAGGGCTCGTGGTTCTTCCTGACCGTCCCGGAGGAGGTGGCCGACGAGATCGAGGATCGCTACGCCCACCGCGCGGGTGGGTTCGGTGCGGTGAAGGTGCGGGTGCGCATCGGCGACAGCCGCTGGTCCACCTCGTTGTTCCCCAGCAAACAGCTCGGCAGCTACATCCTGCCGGTGAAGAAGGCCATCCGCACGGCCGAGGGCCTGGACGCGGGCTCCGAGCCCGAGGTGGAACTCGAGGTCGCCCTGTAACGCGAGTGTGTGTCGCAGGTCCGGCCGATCGGACGCGCGCGGGCTGCTAGCGTTGGCGAAGCGCCAACGACGAGCTCTGAGGACGGATATGACCAGGTTGAACCATCATCGCGTCGGATCGGGGGAGCCCCTGGTCCTGGTCCACGGCCTCGGCAGCCGGTGGCAGGTGTGGGATCGGATGATCCCGGCCCTGGCGGAGCGCTTCGACGTCATCGCCGTCGACCTGCCCGGTTTCGGCGCCTCGGACCCGCTGCCGGTCACCACGGTCGGCACGCTGACCGACGCGCTCGCCGATTTCCTCGCCGAGGAGGGCATCGAACGCCCGCACCTGGTGGGCAATTCGATGGGCGGCTACATCTCGCTGAGCCTCGGCGCGCGCGGCCTCGCCCGTTCGGTGACGGCCTTCTCCCCCATCGGTTTCTGGAACACCGCGGGCCGCGTCTGGTGTCAGCAGACGATGGGCAAATCGCTGGTGCTGGCCCGCGTGCTCGGCCCGGCCATGCCCAAACTCCTGGCGACCACGGTGGGCCGCACCGCCTTCCTGTACCTGGTGTTCGGCAGGCCGTGGGCGCTGGACGCGCAGACCGCGATCGAGACCGCCCAGGGCGCGGCGAACGCGCCCGCCTTCGCCGATGCCTGCGCCTCCTTCGCCGACGTCCGCTTCGGCGAACTCGGCGCGCTGGCCGACATCCCGGTCACCATCGCCTGGGGCAATCGCGACGTGCTGCTGACCTACGCGACGCAGAGCAAGCGGGCCAGGCTGGCGCTGCCCACCGCCCGCCACCGCACGCTCTTCGGCAGCGGCCACACCCCGTTCTACGACGACCCGCAGGGCTGCTCGAAGATCCTGTTCGAGCAGTTCGACGCCATGGAGCGGGCCGCGAAGGACAGCGCCGCGACACCCCGTGCCGGGCAGGACACCGAGGAAGTCGGCACCGCGGAGAGCCACGCTGGAAACAAGAGCGACGCCGCACGCGAGAAGTAGCGCCGCGCCGAGGGCGATTCCGCGCGAACGGTCGCCGTATCCGGTACCGCACGGGACGCGGAGTTCTCCGAGCCGATTCGGCTCACCACCGGCTTGGCGCGGGCCGACTCGTGACCCCGCGCTAGCGGGCGCCTGGCTCGGGCGGATCGAGCAGCGTGTCCGCGGACGCCCCGCCGAGCAGCACGCGCACCGCGTTCACCCAGCGCTCGCGGGAGAGCCGGTTCGGCTCGGCGTAGCCGGTGAACAGCGCGCGCATGGCGAGGCCGGTGACGATCTCGATGGTGAACTCGGTGATCGTGGGAACCCGTGGGTCGTCGGGGAATTCGGCGCGGAACAGATCGCGCACGGCGATGTGCATCTGTTCCAGCAGCCGTTGTTCACAGGGCAGGAAGGCCGCGCGCAACTCCGCGTCGGTGCGCGCGCCCACCCAGATCTCCAGCGCCGCGTGGAACGACGGGCCGGAGAACATGTCCATGGTCAGCTCGACGGCCGCCGCCAACCGGTCGCCGCCGGGCACGATGGCGGCGAATTCGGTTGCCAGCTGGTCCAATCGGCGCTGGGCCAGGTGTTCGACCGCGCCTGCGAGCAGGTCCGGCTTGGTCGGGAAGTGGTGTTGCAGGGTGGCGCGCGGCGGCCCCCCGCCGGGGTTCACAACCACCCGGGGGGTGCGCCCCATTCCGCCCCCCCCCCCCCGCAAGACCG
>NZ_JARWRU010000345.1 GCF_029867845.1 Nocardia farcinica
GTCACAGCCCCCGCAGCAGCAGTTCACCCCGCCGCCGCCCGCGCCGCCGAACCCCCAGTTCGCGCCGCCCCCGCCGCACCAGCAGTTCGCTCCCCCGCCGCAGCAGTCGAATCCGCAGTTCGCGCCGCCGCCTCCGCCGCAGTACGCGCCGCCGCAGCAACAGAATCCGCAGTTCGCTCCCCCGCCGCCCGCGGCGGGCGGCGCGCCGGTGAACCTGCGCAAGATCTCGCTGACCAAGGAATCGCCCTCGGTCTCGCTGACCAAGCAGGGCGCCACCGGCGGCACGATGCGCATCAACCTGAACTGGACCACCCCGCACCAGCAGCAGCGCGGCGGACTGTTCGGCCGCAGGCGCGGCAGCGGCGGCCTCGACCTGGACCTGAGCTGCTTCTTCGAGCTGGCCGACGGCCGGATCGGCTCGGTGCGCGCGCTTGACCGCTCCTTCGGCGCCCTCGACCGCCCGCCGTTCATCCGCCTCGACCAGGACGACCGCACCGGCTCCAGCGCCACCGGCGAGAACCTCGACATCAACTTGGATTTCGCCGCCCAGTTGCGCCGCATCCTGGTGTTCACCTCGATCTACGAGGGCGCCAACGACTTCCGCGGTGTGCACGCCACCGCGACGCTGTACCCGCTGAACTGCCCGCCCATCGAGATGACCCTCGACGGGTGCATGGACGACTCGCGCGACGCGGTGCTCGCCCACATCGAGAACATCAACGGCGAGTTGGTGGTCCGCCGCGAGGGCACCTTCATCCGCCCGCCGGCGGGACGGCCGGGCGCGGGCGTCGTGGAGATCGCCCAGCGCTACAACTGGAACTTCGGGTTCAAGGCGGGTCGCGGCAAGGACTGATCCGCCGCCGATCAGCTCGGCCGCAGCCCTCGCAGCACGATCTCCAGCCCGCCGGAGAACTCGTCCTCGGCCGACACCGTCCGCGCGGTGCGGGCCGTCGCGGCCAAGTGCGGGAACTCGTCCTCGGGCAACGCGGCGAGGACGGCCGTGCCATGCCCGGCGAGCGCGGCGTAGTGCGCGTTCTGCAGGTAGCCGAACAGGTAGGCGACCAGGGCGCGCTGGGCGATCACCCGGTCGGCGCCGTCGAAACCGGCCTCGGTCAGCACCGCCAGTGTGGCCTCCATCCATCGCAGTCCGTTGCGCGCGGACTGCCGGTGCGCCAGCAGCAGGGGAACCGTCTGCGGATGGGCCGCCACGGCCTCGCACACCCGCTCGGCCAGCACCGTCAGGCGCCGCACCCACGGCAGATCGGCGGGTGTCGCGGTGTCGACCACCTCGAACACCGTGTCCACCACCAGTGATTCGAGCGCGGCGCGATCGGGGACGTAGCGATACAGCGCCATGGTCGCCATCCCGAGTTCCTCGGCCACCGCGCGCATGGTGAGCGCGGACAGTCCGTCCCGGTCGATCACGGCGAGGGCGGCGGCGGCGAGATCGGCGTCGGTCAGCGAGCGAGGGCGGGGCACGGATTGACAGCGTACAAGATACGCGCATACTGGTGTAGGCGTACTACGTACACCTACGAAGGGACCGGCCATGCCGCTGCTCACCACCGTGCCCCCGCGGACACTGACCACGATCGCCGGGGCCGAGACGCTCGTCCCCGACCCCGCCCTGCTCGTCCATCTGCAGTTCCGCCGCTTCGCCGGCTGCCCCGTCTGCACCCTGCATCTGCGCTCGATCGTCGCCCGCCTGGACGAGATCGAGGCCGCAGGAATCCGCGAGGTGGTCGTCTTCCATTCCTCCGCCGAGTCCCTGCGCAGGTACGAGGCCGACTTGCCGCCGGCAGTGATCGCCGACCCCGATCGCCGCCTCTATCGCGAATTCGGGGTGGAGACCTCCGGTCGCGCCGTGCTCGACC
>NZ_JARWRU010000346.1 GCF_029867845.1 Nocardia farcinica
CCCGGGCCCCCGGGGCGTGGCCCCCGCCAAAACCCCCCCGCGGGGCGGGCCCCGGTTGGGGGGGGGGGGCCCCGTGGCGTTGCCCGTGGGGCCTGGAAAGGATTCGGGCGGCCTAGATGGGATTCGGCGGGACGCGCAGCGCCTGGTCGACCTCCCTGGCGTCCTTGCGGACGCCCAGCGCCGTGACGATCTCGGTCACGCCGAGCACGATCAGCCAGATGCCCGCCAGCAGCGTCAGCGTGGCCAGCGAGCTGACCGGCCACACCACCAGCACGACGCCGCCGAGGATGGTCAGCACGGCGAAGAAGCCCTGCCAGCCGCGGCCGGGGAGCCCGGGCTCGGAGACCACGGCGACCAGCAGCGCCACGCCGCGGAAGAGCCAGCCGATGCCGATCCAGAGCCCGAGCAGCAGGATCGAGGCCAGTTCGTCGCGGAAACAGAACAGCCCGATGACGATCGACAAGGCGCCGCTGAGGAAGTACAGCACCCGCATGCCCGCGGTCTTGGTGGCGCCGAAGGCCGAGACCAGCTGCAGCACCCCGGAGACCACCAGGTAGATGCCGAAGAGCACACCCGCGACCAGCATGGTCTTGCCTGGCCAGATGAGCACCACGATGCCGAGAACTATCGAGATCACACCGGTCACGAGGATGGCCTGCCACGCCGATCTGGCAAGCGTCTGGACCGGACCGTCCATCACGCTTTCGGTTGTCATGGGCCGATGCTATGCCCGCGATCTCGAATTCCTTCGCATCTTTCCCGGCTCGTCAGGCTGCCTCTTCCCGGCTCGTCAGGCCGACTCTTCCCGGCTCGTCAGCCGGCGATGTCGACCAGCCACGGCACGCCGAAGCGGTCGAGGCACATGCCGAACTCGTCGCCCCACATCTGTTTCTCCAGCGGGACCATCACGGTGCCCTCGGCGCTCAGCTTCTCCCACCAGCCGCGCAGCTCGTCGGCGTCCTCGCCGCTGAGGCTGACGGTGATCCGGCTGCCCTCCTGGTATTCCATGCCGGGCGGAGTGTCGGAGGCCATGAGCGTGAAGCCGCCCGGGGTCTCGAGCTGACCGTGCATCACCAGCGAGCCCAGGTCACCGGGGGCGTCGCCCATCTCGCCGAAGGTGTGGATGCGCAGCTCGCCGCCGAGGACGTCGCGGTAGAACTCCAGCGCCTGCCTGGCCTCGGTGCGGAAGCTGATGTACGGGTTGAGCCTGCTCGCCATGAGAACGCTCCTCGCTGTCGTGGGAGTTACGGTCGTGGGAGTTACGGTCGTGGGAGTCACGGTCGTGGGAGTCACCGTCGTGGGAGTTCGTCGCTTCGGGGAGTTGCCTGCGACCGGGGAGTGCGCCCGACCGGGAGAAACCACCGGCCCGCAGATCGACAGGCCGGGAAGAACCACGGGCCGACCGGCCCGCCTCGACCATACTGCGCGCCCGGGCCGGTGGGATCGATTACGCCACACCGGGGCAACGTTTATCGCCCTTACCCCAGGGGAAGTCATCGTTAAGTGACTTTCGCCGAACGCGGCTCCGACACGCGGACGGAAACGACACGGGAAACGACAACAAGCCGGGCACCACAACCGAAGCCTGCTAGGAGAGACGACGGTGGCGGAACTACTCGTGCTACAGACACGCGGGCTGGGCGACCTGCTCACCGCGGTCCCGGCGCTGCGCGCGCTGCGCAGAGCCGAGCCGAGTCACCGCATCGTGCTGGCCGCGCCGCAACGGCTCAAGCCGATCGTGGATCTGATCTCCTCGGTCGACGCGCTGCTGCCGACCTCCTCCCCCGACGCGCTGCGCTGGCACGCCCCCGCGCCGGCGCTGGCGGTGAACCTGCACGGACCGGGCCCGGAGAGCATCGCCGCCCTCACCAGGACCGGCGCCACCCGCGTGCTCACCTACCGGCACCATGCCTTCCCGGAGATCGACGGCCCGCGGTGGCAGCCCGAGGAGCACTACACCGAACGCTGGTGCCGGCTGCTCGAGACCGCGGGCATCGTCGCCGACCGCCGCAACCTCGGCCTGGTGCCGCCGGTCGCCACGACCGACCACCGCGACTGCGTGGTGGTCCATGTGGGGGCAGGCGCTCCGGCGCGGCGCTGGCCGCCGGAACGGTTCGCCGCCGTGGTGCGGCATCTGCTCGTGCTCGGCCGCGACGTCGTGCTCACCGGCGACGAGTTCGAACGCGAGATCGCGCTGACCGTGGCCGCCCGCGCGGGGTTGGCCAAAGAGCGCGTGCTCGCCGGTGCGCAGAACCTCATCGAGCTGGCCGCGACCGTGGCCGAGGCCGCGCTGGTGATCAGCGGCGACACCGGGGTCGCGCATCTGGCGACCGCCTTCGGCACCCGCACGGTGCTGCTGTTCGGCCCGACCCCGCCGAGGGTCGCCGGGCCGCCGCCGCACC
>NZ_JARWRU010000347.1 GCF_029867845.1 Nocardia farcinica
GCGCGCGCGAGCATCATCGACCCGGCCGCCGCCGTCAGGACCGGCGCGCCGAGCGCCGCCGTCACCCAGGCCTGCGCCCCGCCCAGCCCGGCGGCCGCGCCGACCGCCACCGCCAGCTTGGCGTCACCGGCGCCGCACGCCGCCGGGGCCGCCAGATGCACCGCCAGGTAGGGCGATGCCAGCAGCAGTGCGCCGACCACGGCGGGCCACGGCCTTCCGGTCGCGAGGGCGTAACCGAATACCGCGAGCGCGCCGGCGCCGGTGAGCGCGTTGGGCAGCCGGCGCACGCGGAGATCGACGGCGGCGAGCACGGCGCACCAGAGTGTGAACAGGACGAGGGCTGCGGTGGTCATGGAGCCGGTGGTCATGGAGCCGGTGGTCATGGAGCCGGTGGTCATGGAGCCGATGGTCACGGAGCCGGTGGCGGTCATGGACTCAGCGTGCCTCGGCCTGCGTGCTCGCGGCAGAGCCGGAAAGCCGGTTGTGGACAACGAATTCCGTTGTGGATACCCGGTGTGCCGGATTCCGGGTCGGGGCGAGCTCGCCGCACGTCCGAGCGTGGTTACGCGGTGGCGGAAGCCGTGCCGTCGATGTTCGCTCCGGCGGGCCGGGGCGGTAGCGTGGAGAACATGTCTGCAGATCGCGCGGGTCTGGCGCCCGACTACGCCGCGCGCCGGAGTGCGCTGCGCAGCCTGCTGGTGGAGAACGGGGTGGACGCCCTGCTGGTCACCGACCTGGTGAACATCCGCTATCTCTCCGGGTTCACCGGCTCCAACGCCGCGCTGCTCGTGCACTCATGGGATCTGCCCGACGCCGAGGAACGCACCGTCATCGGCACCGACGGCCGTTATCGCGATCAGATCGCCCGGCAGGTCCCCGACCTGTGCGCCGAGATCGCGCGGGCCACCACCCGCCGCATCGTGGAACTGGCCGGCGAATGGCAGCTCGGCCGGGTCGGCTTCGAGAGCCACGTGGTGACCGTGGAGCAGCACCGCGCGCTGGTCGAACAGCGCACCGGTCTCGACCTGGTCCCCACCACCGGCCTCGTCGAGCAGTTGCGCACCGTCAAGGACGAGTACGAGATCGAGCAGTTGCGACTGGCCTGCGCGGCAGGCGACGCCGGTCTGGCGACCCTGCTCGAGCGCGGCGGGCTGCGGCCGGGGCGCACCGAACGCCAGGTCGCCCGTGACCTCGAGTGGGCGATGTTCGAGCACGGCGCCGAGGCGGTGTCCTTCGAGACCATCGTGGCCACCGGCGCGAATTCCGCGGTGCCGCACCACCGCCCCACCGACGCGGTGCTTGCCACGGGCGACTTCGTCAAGATCGACTTCGGCGCGGTGGTCGGCGGCTATCACTCCGACATGACCCGCACCTTCGTCCTCGGGTCAGCGGCGGACTGGCAGCGCGAGGTGTACGCCCTGGTCGCGGAGGCGCAGCGGGCCGGATGCAAGGCGCTGCGCCCCGGCGTGCAGGCCACGGACGTGGACGCTGCCTCGCGGTCGGTCATCGAGGCCGCGGGCCACGGCGATCTGTTCGTGCACGGTCTCGGCCACGGGGTCGGGCTGCGCATTCACGAAGCGCCGGGAATCGCCAAGAACGCGCCCGGTATGCTTCTTTCCGGCGTGGCGGTGACCGTCGAGCCCGGTGTGTACTTTCCTGGCCGCGGCGGCGTCCGGATCGAGGACACGCTCGTGGTTCGTGAAGGGGGACCCGAACTGCTCACCCGCACCAGCAAAGACCTGACCGTCGTCGACTGACGACGGTAGCCGAGAACTAGGAGATCCGAGGACAGTGGCGGACACCAGCGACTTCAAGAACGGCCTCGTGCTGAAGATCGACGGTCAGCTCCAGCAGATCGTCGAATTCCAGCACGTCAAGCCGGGCAAGGGCCCCGCCTTCGTGCGCACCATGTTCAAGAAGGTCGTGCCCGGAAAGATCGTCCACAACACCTACACCGCCGGCGTGACGGCCGAGACCGCGACAGTCGACCGTCGCGACATGACCTACCTGTACCACGACGGCAGCGACTACGTCTTCATGGACGGCGAGACCTTCGACCAGATCTCGATCTCCGAGGCCACCATCGGTGACGGCGCCCGCTTCCTGCTGGAGAACATGAACGTCCAGGTCGCCATGCACGAGGGCGCCCCGCTCTACGTCGAGCTCCCGGTGTCGATCGAGCTGGTCGTCCAGCACACCGACATCGGCCTGCAGGGCGACCGCTCCACCGGCGGCACCAAGCCCGCCACCCTGGAGACCGGCGCCGAGGTCCAGGTGCCGCTGTTCATCAACACCGGCGACAAGCTGCGGATCGACTCGCGCGACGGCAGCTACCTCGGCCGGGTCAACGCCTGATCGACAACGTCCACGGCGGTAGCCGGATTCGCCGCGAGGCGGGACCGGCTACCGCTTCCATGTGTACAGACGGGATGATGTGACTGTGGCCGAACAGCCCGCGGACAAGAAGTCCTACAAGAAGCTCGGCGCCCGGCACAAGGCGAGGCGGCGTGCGGTGGACCTGTTGTTCGAGGCGGAGGCCCGCGACGTCGACGCCGCGGACCTGCTGGCCGAGCGCGGTGATCTGGCCGCCCGGGACAGCTCGGTGGCGCCGCTGCACGCCTACACCCGCACCCTCGTCGAGGGCGTCGCCGACGAACTGGAGCGCGTCGACAGCGCCATCGAGTCCTACCTGCAGGACTGGACCCTGTCCCGGTTGCCCGCCGTGGACCGCGCGATCCTGCGGGTCGCGGTGTGGGAGCTGTTCCACGCCGCCGACGTGCCGCCGGTGGTGGCCGTCGACGAGGCGGTGGAGCTGGCCAAGGAGCTGTCCACCGACGACTCGCCCTCCTTCGTCAACGGCGTGCTCGGTCAGGTCGTGCTGGTCGCGCCGCAGGTGCGCGCCGCCGCCGCGGCCACGAGGGCGTCCGAGCAGGAGCCCGAGGCGTGAGCACCAAATACCTGGTCATGGCGATGCGCACGCCGCGCTATGACGATTCGGTGATCCAGCCGCACCGCGACTTCCTGGCGGAGCTGCTCGAGCGCGGCCTGCTGGTGGAGAGCGGGAAGTTCGGCGACGGCAGCGGCGGGGCATACGTGATCCTCGCCCCCGACCTCGCGGCGGCGCGCGCGCTGGCCTTCGCCGATCCACTGCACACAACCGGCGCCTCCGAGCTCACCGTGCACGAATGGGAGATCACCCTCTCGGCCTGAATTGCCGCGACCGGTCCGGCTCCCACCGTGGGTGTACGGGCCGGTGGGAGCCGCCGGGTCGGCGAACCGCACCGGTGCGCGTCCGGGGAGAGCGAGTGGACGCGGGACCGATTCTGCGACCTCGAGTGCGGTTCAGGTCAACACCGGACACATGGATCAACGCACTCCGCGCGGGCGGAACTGGATGCTGATACGAGGGCCGACCGGTTTGCGGGTTTTCGGGACGGCGTGCTCCCAGGTGCGCTGACAGGAGCCGCCCATGACCAGCAGGTCGCCGTGGCCGATCTCGTATCGGATGCTCGCGCCGCCGCGGCGGGGGCGCAACAGCAGAGCGCGCGGGGCGCCGAGGGAGACGATGGCGACCATGGTGTCGTGGGTGGCGCCGCGGCCGATGGTGTCGCCGTGCCAGGCGACGCTGTCGCGGCCGTCCCGGTAGATGCACAGGCCCGCGGTGCGGAAGGGTTCGCCGAGTTCGGGACCGTAGTGCGCGCTGAGCGCGGCGCGGGCCTCGGTGAGGATCGGGTCGGGCAGTTCGGCCTGCTCGGGGTAGAAGCACAGCAGGCGCGGCACGTCGACCACGCGGTCGTACATCGGGCGCCGCTCGGCGTGCCAGGGGACCTCACCGGCCAGTCGCTCGAACAGGGCGTCGGCGCCGGTGAGCCAGCCCGGCCGCAGATCCACCCAGGCCCCGTCGCCGAGGTCGGTGCGGCGGGTGGATGCCAGCGAGCCGAGCGCGGCTTCGCCGAAGCCGTCGAGCAGGGAGCCCTGCAGCCATGCCGTCACCTGCGCGACGGTACACCTGTTCGAACATGTGTGCTAGTGCGGATCGGCGAAATTCGGACATCTCGGGCCGTTCGCCGGACCGGGCAGGCGTATTCCCCTAACGTCGGGGAACGTGGGAGCGGTCGGCGGCGGCCGCGGTCGGATCGCGGGGGAACCGGGGATGGTGGAGTACGGCCGGGTGCCGACGGCGGGGGTGGCGATGACGGCGATCGGCGTCGCGGTGATCCGCGCGCGCGAATCGGACCGGCCCGACCGGCTCTACGACGACCCCTACGCGCGCCTGTTCGTCCGTGCCGCGCACGCCCAGTTCGCGGGCACGCCCGACGGCGAGGACCGGTGGGCGGGCATGCTGGAACTGGCCGACGCCTTCTACGAGGGTCGCACCCTCACCGTCCGCATCGTCGACGACGGGGTGACGGCCGCGGCGGCGGTGGGCTGCGAACAATTCGTCCTGCTCGGCGCCGGCCTGGACACCCGCGCCTTCCGCATGCCGCTGACCGCGCGCACCCGCTTCTTCGAGATCGACCTGCGCGAACTGTTCGCCTTCAAGGAGTCGGTGCTCGACCGAGCCGGGGTGACGCCGGTCTGCGAACGGATCACGCTGTCGGCCGATCTGCGCGGCGACTGGGCGGAACCGTTGCGCGCCGGCGGGTTCCGGCCCGAGGCGCCGACGCACTGGGTCGAGGAAGGGGTGCTCGGCTATCTGTCCACCGAGGCCGCCTGGGCCGTCGTCGACACCATCACCCGGCTGTCGGCGCCGGGGAGCACCTTGCAGATCGGGCAGTTCGCGGTGTCGGCGCGGCAGCCGAAGTACGCGGCGCTGGGCAGCCTCGTGCGTGCAGGCAGGCCCGCGGCGCGCGCGAGCGGTCTCGGCGCGCAGGCACGCGGCGGTCTGGAGCGGCGGGGCTGGCGCACCGAGTTCCGGCCGTGGGAGGAACTGGTCGTCCCGCTTGGCCGCACCGCGCCCGCCGACGAAACCGGGGCGGGCCTGCTGTTCGCCGTGCGGCGGTAACCGGGGACACATCGGGCGCGCGAGGCCCCGTCCGGCGGCCGCGGGTGGGGCGGCTCACACACGGCTGTGCCTGCCGAAAGACCCGTTCGGGCCGCTGTTAGGCTGCAAGCCGTAAGACATCCTTTAACGGACCGTCCGGTGAGGCGGGGAAGGAGGTCGGCATGGCCGTGCCCGGAGACCGGGCGGCTGGGTCTGCCGAGACTGCCAGGAACAGCGAGCAGTCGCAGCGCCACACTCCCGAGTGGCTCGCCGCGGGCCGGGAGTTGCTGTCGCCTTCCGATGTGGGGCGGACCATCGCGCGCATGGCGCATCAGATCATCGAGAAGACCGCGCTGGACGCGGGCTCCGACGCCCCCCGCGTGGTCCTCATCGGCATCCCGACCAGGGGCACCACCCTGGCCGCGCGGTTGACCGACAAGATCGAGGAGTTCTCCGGGGTGCGTCCCGCCCTCGGCTCTCTCGACATCACCCTCTACCGCGACGATCTGCGCACCCGCCCGCACCGCCCGCTGGAGCGCACCTCGGTGCCCACCGGCGGTATCGAGGACGCGCTGGTCGTGCTCGTCGACGATGTGCTGTTCTCCGGCCGTACCGTGCGCTCGGCTCTCGACGGCCTGCGCGACCTGGGCAGGCCCCGCGCCGTGCAGCTGGCCGTGCTGGTCGACCGCGGCCATCGGGAGCTGCCGATCCGCGCCGACTACGTCGGCAAGAACGTGCCGACCTCGCGTACCGAGGACATCTCCGTGCTGCTGACCGAGCACGACGGTCGTGACGGCGTGTACCTCCACCACGAGGAAGCGTGAGCATGCGACACCTGTTGAGCGTGACCGACCTGGATCGGGCCGCCGCCACCGAACTGCTCGACGAGGCCGAGCGTTTCGAGCAGGCGCTGCTCGGCCGCGAGGTGCACAAGCTGCCCACGCTGCGCGGCCGCACCGTCATGACGGTCTTCTACGAGAACTCCACCCGGACCCGCGTCTCCTTCGAAGTGGCGGGAAAGTGGATGAGCGCCGACGTGATCAATGTCAGCGCCAGCTCGTCGTCGGTGTCCAAGGGCGAATCGTTACGTGACACCGCGCTGACCCTGCACGCGGCGGGCGCGGACGCGCTGATCGTGCGCCATCCGGCCTCCGGCGCGGCCCACCAGATCGCGCACTGGATGGACGGCTGGGCCCGCGAGTCCGGCCGCACCAGCGGCCCGGCGATCATCAACGCCGGTGACGGCACCCACGAACACCCCACCCAGGCACTGCTGGACGCGTTGACCCTGCGCCAGCGGCTCGGCGACATCGAGGGCAAGCGGGTGCTGATCGTCGGCGACATCCTGCACAGTCGGGTGGCCCGCTCCAACGTGTTCCTGCTGCGTACGCTGGGCGCCGAGGTCGTGCTCGTCGCGCCGCGCACGCTGCTGCCGGTGGGGGTGGAGAGCTGGCCCGCGCGGGTGTCGCATCATCTGGACGCCGAGCTGCCGGGCGCCGACGCGGTGCTGATGCTGCGCGTGCAGGCCGAGCGCATGAACGGCGGGTTCTTCCCGTCGGCCCGCGAATACGCGGTGAACTACGGATTGTCCGAGCGGCGGCTGGCAATGCTGGAAGAGCACGCCGTCGTCATGCATCCCGGTCCGATGCTGCGCGGTATGGAGATCGCCTCCGCCGTGGCCGACGCACCGCAGACGGCGGTGTTGCAGCAGGTCACCAATGGTGTGCACCTGCGCATGGCGGTGCTGTTCCGGCTACTGGTCGGCACCAGGGAGGCGATCGCGTGAACGACATCGATCGGGAGGAGACGGCATGAGCGGGCTGCTGATCAAGGGCGCCCTGATCTACGGCGAGGGCGAACCGGTCGACGTCTTCATCGACGAGGGCGAGATCCGCCAGATCGGCACCGACCTGGGTGTCGTGGACGCCGAGATCGTCGAGGCGCGCGGTCAGGTGCTGCTGCCCGGCTTCGTCGACCTGCACACCCACCTGCGCGAACCCGGCCGCGAGGACACCGAGACCATCGAGACCGGCTCCGCCGCCGCCGCGCTCGGCGGCTACACCGCCGTCTTCGCCATGGCCAACACCAACCCGGTCGCCGACTCGGTGGTCGTGACCGACCACGTGTGGCGGCGCGGGCAGGAGGTCGGTCTGGTCGACGTGCACCCGGTCGGCGCGGTCACCGTCGGACTGGCAGGCAAGCAACTCGCCGAGATGGGCACCATGGCCGCCGGCGTCGGGGGCGTGCGGATGTTCTCCGACGACGGCCACTGCGTCTACGACCCGCTGATCATGCGCCGCGCCCTGGAGTACTCGAACTCCCTCGGCGTCCTGATCGCCCAGCACGCCGAGGAGCCGCGGCTGACCCAGGGCGCGGTCGCGCACGAGGGCCCGACCGCCGCCCGGCTCGGCCTCGCGGGCTGGCCGCGCGCCGCCGAGGAGTCCATCGTCGCCCGCGACGCCCTGCTCGCCCGCGACGCCGGGGCCCGCGTGCACATCTGCCACGCCTCCACCGCGGGCACGGTCGAGCTGGTGAAGTGGGCGAAGGCCCAGGGCATCGCGATCACCGCCGAGGTCACCCCGCACCACCTGCTGCTCGACGACTCGCGGCTGGCGACCTACGACGCGGTCAACAAGGTCAACCCGCCGCTGCGCGAGGCCTCCGACGTGCAGGCGCTGCGCCGTGCCGTCGCCGAGGGGATCATCGACTGCGTCGCCACCGACCACGCCCCGCACGCCGAGCAGGACAAGTGCTGCGAGTTCTCCGCCGCCCGCCCTGGCATGCTCGGTCTGGAGACCGCGCTGTCGATCGTGGTGGAGACGCTGGTGCGCCCCGGGCTGCTGGACTGGCGCGGCGTGGCGCGGGTGATGAGCGAGCGGCCCGCGCGGATCGTCGGCCTGGACGACCACGGCAGGCCGATCGAGGTGGGCGAGCCCGCCAACCTGACCCTGGTCGACCCCGAGGCCGAATGGACGGTGCGGCCGAAGGAGCTGGCCAGCATCTCCGACAACACGCCGTACGCGGAGATGACCCTGCCCGGCAAGGTCACCGCCACCTTCCTGCGTGGGCGGATCACCGCGCGCGACGGGGTCGCGGCGGCGCCGCTGAGCGTGGGGAGCGCCTAGTGGATCTGGAGAGACTGCTCTGGGTGCTGGTGTGCGTGCTGCTGTTCGCGCTCGGCGTCTGGGGGATGTACCGCGGCTGGGTGAACCGGGCCGCGCGGCAGGCCGAGCGCATCGGTGAGCTGCCGTCGGTGCCCGAGGATCTCGGCGCGCAGGTGCTGGAACCGACGACCGGGCTGTACCTGGGCAGCACCATCGCGCCCAGCTGGCAGGACCGGATCGCGGTGGGAGATCTGGGCTTCCGCGCCACCGCGGAGCTGACGAAGTTCGAACGGGGGATCCTGCTCGAACGCGACGGGGCGGCGACCATCTGGATTCCCGCCGAATCCGTGACGGCCATCCGCACCGAACGCGGGCATGCGGGCAAGGTGATGACGGAAGATGGTGTGCTGGTAATTCGCTGGAAGCTGCCGACCGGAACCGAGATCGACACCGGTTTCCGGGGAGACGACAAGACGGTGTACCCGGCGTGGGCCGCGTCGATGACGAAAGAAGACGACTGAATGAGCCAGAAAGCAGGCGCAGACAACGCAGCTGCCCTCGTGCTCGAGGACGGCCGGGTGTTCCGGGGTACCGCCTACGGCGCGGTGGGACAGACTCTCGGCGAGGCGGTGTTCTGCACCGCGATGACCGGGTACCAGGAGACCCTGACCGACCCGAGCTACCACCGCCAGATCGTGGTGGCCACGGCCCCGCAGATCGGCAACACGGGCTGGAACGAGGAGGACGACGAGTCCCAGAAGATCTGGGTCGCCGGATACGCCGTGCGCGACCCCGCGCGGCGGGCCTCCAACTGGCGGGCCACCACCACGCTGCCCGACGAGCTCCAGGAGCAGGGCGTGGTCGGCATCGCGGGCATCGACACCCGCGCGCTGGTGCGCCACCTGCGCACCCGGGGGTCGATGAAGGCGGGCATCTTCTCCGGCGACGCCCTTGCCGGCACCGAGGAGCTGCTGGCCAGGGTCAACGGCCAGCCCTCCATGCTCGGCGCCGATCTGGCCGAGGAGGTCTCCACCGACTCGCTCTACACCATCGAGCCCGAGGGCGAGCCCCGCTTCACCGTGGTCGCCGTCGACCTGGGCATCAAGACCAACACCCCGCGCATGTTCGCCGAGCGCGGCCTGCGGGTGCACGTGGTGCCCTCCACCACCTCCCTGGACCAGCTGCTCGAGCTGAAGCCCGACGGTGTGTTCCTGTCCAACGGTCCCGGTGACC
>NZ_JARWRU010000348.1 GCF_029867845.1 Nocardia farcinica
GGTTCCTCGCGCCGGTCGGGGTCGCGGTGCTCGTCGCTGTCCTGCGCACCGGGACCGGCCTGCGCGGTGGCTTCGGCTACGGCTTGCTGGCGGGGCTGGGATTCTTCCTGCCGTTGCTGCCGTGGACCGGCATCTACGTGGGTCCGGTGCCGTGGCTGGCGCTGTCGACGGCCTGCGCGGTGTACATCGGGCTGTTCGGCGTGCTGACCCGGCTGCTCGTGCGGCTGCCGGGGTGGCCGGTGTGGGTGGCGCTGGCATGGGTGAGCGTCGAGTGGGCGCGGTCGAGCTTCCCGTTCGGCGGCTTCCCGTGGGGGCGGCTGGCCTTCGGGCAGGCCGACGGGTGGCTGTTGCCGCTGGCCGCCGTCGGTGGCGCGCCGCTCATCGGGTTCGTCGTGGCGCTGCTCGGGTGCGCGCTCGTGGTGGTGGTCGCCGGATCGAGCCGGTGGGTGCGCGGCCTGCCCGGCGGCCCGGCGGGCCGGGCGGTGCCTGCCGTGGTCGCGCTGGTGGCGCTCGTGTTCCTGGGGCTGGTGCCGCGCACCCTCCTGCCGGACGCGGACGACGGCGACGGCCGGATCACCGTGGCCGCCGTGCAGGGCAGCGTGCCGCGCCTCGGCCTGGACTTCAACGCCCAGCGCCGCGCCGTGCTCGACAACCACGTGCGGCGCACCGAGGAACTGGCGCGACAGGTGGCGGCCGGGGGACAGCCCCGGCCCCACGTGGTCATCTGGCCGGAGAACTCCTCCGACATCGACCCGCTGCGCAACGCCGACGCCGCGGAGATCATCACCGGAGCCTCCGAACGAGTGGGCGCGCCCATCCTGGTCGGCGCGGTGCTCGTCAACGGCGACCGGACCACCACCAACTCGGTGATCGTGTGGGACGGGGCCGACGGCCCGGGGGAGCGACACGACAAGAAGATCGTGCAGCCCTTCGGTGAGTATCTGCCGATGCGCTCGTTCTTCCGGCTGTTCTCGGAGTACGCCGACCGGGCCGGGTACTTCGTACCGGGCGACGGGGACGGCACCGTCGAGGCCGCCGGTGTGCGGATCGGCGTGGCCACCTGCTACGAGGTCGCCTTCGACCGGGCGTTCCGCGATTCGCTCGCCTCGGGCGCGCAACTGCTGACCGTGCCGACGAACAACGCCACCTTCGGCGACAGCGAGATGACCTATCAGCAGCTGGCCATGTCCCGGGTGCGGGCGGTCGAGCACGGCCGCGCGCTGGTCGTGGCGGCCACCTCCGGGGTGAGCGCCATCGTGGCCGCCGACGGCTCGATCGAGCAGTCGACGGATCTGTTCGTGCCCGCCGCGCTGGTGAGCACGCTGCCGCTGCGCTCGGCGAGCACGCCTGCCACCCGCCTGGGCGCCGCGCCCGAACTGCTCGCCGTGGCGGTGACGCTGGGCGGCCTGGCCGCCGCCGTCGCCCTGCGTCGCCGCGACCGGTGACCACCGTTCGACGGTGAGCGGACCGGTCGGTGTGCTGAGTCCCGCGCGCGGTTGGAGATTCGCGCCGAGACGTCTCGCGGACTGTTTCCGCCGGTGTGATCTGCCCCACGTATGATTTGCCCGGCGGTATCTGGATTCGCGCGCTTCGTGATTCGCTGGACAATACCCGCATTTCGCCGGGCGGGTGGACTGGCAGCCGTTTTCGAAGTGAAAACGCAGTAACCGCAGGCGTAACGGAAAATTAACCGGAAGATAGCCAGCGAATTCTTTGTTCTCGCAGCATCGTTGGAGTCGTACCAACGACCTACTTATCGGGCTTTCCGGCAATCCGCCCGCGTACGGGCTCCGAATCCAAGACGTGCATCACGTCCTACGGCCCTCCACGCACGCGAGCGAGGGCCGTCCAGCGCTCGGGGGCGCGGAGTCAGCTGCGGAAGAATGGAGTGATTGATGAGTTCGTTGGCCACCGATCGCGTCGACTGCAATTCGAGTGGCTTGGCCGGGCACCCCTCGGCCCGGGATCTGTCCGAACGCCTCGTTGATCGGCTGTTCGATCTGTCACCGGCACAGACCGCGCTGTGGTACGCCCAGCGCATCCGCCCCGATGTGCCGCTGACCATCGCGCAGTACGTGGAGATCCGGGGGGACCTCGACGTCGGACGGCTGCTCTACGCGGTCGAGCGGTGCGGGGCGGAGAACCAGTCGGCCTACCTGCGGGTGCTCGAGGTCGACGGAACGCCCAAACAGGTCGTCGACTCCGGCCGCAGGCCGGGGTGGGGGCGGCTGGACCTGCGCGACCAGCCCGACCCGCGCGCGGCCGCCATGCGCTGGATGAGCGAGCACGCCGCCTCGCCCATCGACATCGAGAACGACCCGCTGGTCACCAACATCATCCTGCGCGTCGGCGACCGCGAGCACTTCTGGTACGCCCGCGCCCACCACATCCTCATCGACGGTTACGCCGCCATGACCGGCGTGGCCCGCACCGCCGAGATCTACAC
>NZ_JARWRU010000349.1 GCF_029867845.1 Nocardia farcinica
CTGCCGGTCGTAGCGCGACGCGATGGACCACACCTGGAGGAAGACCTCCTGGGTGGTCTCCTCCGCCGCGGCATGCGCGCGCAGCACCCGCAGGGCGGTGGCGAACACCCGCGAACTGGTCGCGCGATAGAACCGCGTGAACGCCTGCTCGTTTCCCTCGGCGATCTCGGCGAGCAGATCGGCCAGATCCATTCCCTTTCCGGGCACAGCCCCCGATGTCGTGTCCGTCGTACTGTCTTCAGGCCCGCACTCGCTTCGCATTCGTGTGCACTCCCTGTCGATCATCCCGACCCGTCACACCATCCGGTGCGCCGCCAGCTATGTTCCAGCAATACAGCCGGAGATGTTCGCAAATGCCGGAAATACGGGGTGTCGAACTTTCGGACCAGCTACCACCTCGGGGAAAGCGGGGAGGACACCGGCAATAACGGACGACTGACGTGCGTGAATATTCAACCTCACGTTATCCACGCATTTGCGACATACAGCCGGTTCCCGCAGGCGGCGACAGCTGTGGCCGGCCGCCCACCAGGCCGATCAGTAGCCGACGTCGCGGCGGCGCAAGCCCAGCAATCCCGCGAGGACGGCCAGCGCGGCGACCGCGAGCAGAACCACCGCCGAGGAGACCGAAGCGTTCTCCAACGGGGTCTGCGGCGTGTGCGTCCACGGGCAGGCCTCGCCGAACCAGGACGGCAGGTCGAAGGCCTCGGCGAAGAGCACGGCCACCACACAGTAGGCGAAGAACGCCCAGGTGAGCGCGGCGGCGAAGCGGGGAAGCCAGCCGAAGGCCGCCACCGCCACGCCGAGCACGATCCAGACCGCGGGCACGTGCACCAGGGCGGCGGCCGTCAGCCGCAGAGGCTGACGGGCGTCGTCGGTCATCATGCCGTGCACCAGCCCCTCGCCGAGACCGCCGGCCGCCGTGACCACCGCACTGCCGAGGAACGCCACGGTCAGGTGACTGCCCAGCCAGCGCGCGCGACCGACCGGCCCCGCCAGCAGCGGCTCCACCACACCGGAGGTCTCCTCGGAGCGCGCCCGCAACACCGAGGAGATCCCGTAGGCGGCGGCCAGCAGCGCGGTCATCCCGAGGGTCAGCGCCAGATAGGAGTCGACGGCGTCCTCCACCCCGCCGGGCAGGTAGATGGCGATCTCCGGGTTGTCGGCGAGGAACTCCTCGATGCTCTGCGCGAACGAGCCGTACGCGGCGCCGAGCAGGAACACCCCGACAGCCCAGGCCGCGAAGGCGCCGCGTTGCAGCCGCCAGGCCAGGCCGAGTGGGGAGGACAACCACCGGCTCGCCACCGGCCTGCCGCGCCCGCTCCGCACCAGGCCGGCGCCGAAGTCACGGCGGTCGAGCAGCACGAACGCCAGCATCACCAGCACCAGGCTCGCCACCACGAACAGCGCGACAGGCCACCAGCGGTCCTCGACGAAGGGATAGGTGCGCTGGCCCCAGCCGATCGGCGACAGCCAGGAGACGGTCCCGCCGCCGACATCGCCGATGGCGCGCGACACGTAGGCCGCCGCGATGAGGAAGACCGTTGCGCCGTAGACGGCGCGGGAGGCGTCGGCGATTTGGGCAGCCACCGCGGTCGCGGCGGCGAAACAGGCGCCGATCCCGGCCAGGGCGACACCGGTCAGCAGTGAGCCGGGCACCGGCAGTCCGGTGGCAACGCCGACCCCGAACACCGTGACCGCCACCGACGCGTTCGCGATCCCCGCCAGCGCGAGCGCGGCGACGACCGGGGCGCGGCGGCCGAGCCGGGCCGAACGCAACAGTTCCGCACGGCCGGTCTCCTCGTCGGCCCTGGTGTGCCTGCCGACCAGGAACATGCTCATCAGGCCGGTGACCACGGCCAGGTAGGAGAAGATCTCGAACAGCACCTCGCCGCCGACACTCTCCAGCAGCGCGGTCGGCCCGCCCATGGCGACCGCGGCGGCGTTGCTGCCCATCGTGGCGCGCAACTGGGCCAGTTTCTGCGGGGTGTCGTAGAGGTTCTGGCTGCTCACCGACTGGAAGGCCAGCAGCGCGCCGACACCGGCCACCCAGCACGGCAGGGCGACACGTTCGCGGCGCAGGGCGAAACGCAGCAGCGTGCCCCAGCCGGTGGTGCTCGGGTGCCCCTCGTCGGCGCGCCGCGGTCCCACGGTGCGCTCGTGACCGCCCACCCCGGTGCGGACGGTCACGAGGCCGCCGCCTCGGCAGCGGGCTGTTCGCCCTCGGTCGCGTAGTGGCGCAGGAACAGATCCTCCAGCGTGGGCGGGGAACTGGTCAGCGAGCGCACGCCAGAGGCGGTCAGCGCGCGCAGCGCCGCGTCGAGTCCGGCGCCGTCGACTTCGAAGCGGACCTTGCCGTCCACGCGCACCAGACCGTGCACTCCGGGCAGGTCGTCCAGGCCGTCCACCGGACGCTCGGTCTCGGCGGTGACCGTGGTGCGGGTCAGATGCCGCAGCTCGGCGAGGGTGCCGGATTCGACGGTGCGGCCGTTGCGGATGATGCTCACCCGGTCGCACAGCGCCTCCACCTCGGCGAGGATGTGGCTGGACAGCAGCACCGTTCGCCCCTGCTCGACCAGTTCGCGCACACACTGCTGGAACTGCGACTCCATCAGCGGGTCCAGGCCGGAGGTGGGCTCGTCCATCAGGTACAGCTCGGTCTCGGCGGCCAGCGCCGCCACCAGCGCCACCTTCTGCCGGTTGCCCTTGGAGTAGGTGCGGGCCTTGCGGCTGGGGTCGAGATCGAACCGCTCCAGCAGTTCCTCCCGCTTCCTCGGGTTCAGCCCGCCCCGCAACCTGCCCATCAGATCGATGACCTCGCCGCCGGTGATCCCCGGCCACAGCGTCACATCGCCGGGCACATAGGTCAGCCGCGTGTGCAGCGGCACCGCGTCCCGCCACGGATCCTTGCCGAGCACCCGCACCTGCCCCGCGTCGGCGCGGTACAGCCCGAGCAGCACCCGGATCGCCGTGGTCTTGCCCGCCCCGTTGGGCCCGAGGAACCCGTGGACCTCCCCCTGCCGCACCCGCAGATCGAGCCCGTCGAGCGCGCGGACCGGACCGAACGTCTTCACCAGGCCGTCGATCGAGATCACCGCATCGTCCATATCTCGATACTGCACCCCCCGGCCTGCCCGGGACAGGCATACACGTCGATCCGCGTGCCGCACCGGGTGTGTCGGCCGCCGCTGTCCTGTGCCACTCCCGCGGTGGACGGCGGCGCATGGGCATAGGGTCGAACGATGAGCAATCCGTTCTTCGAGCGCAGTCCGCTGCCCTACGAGTTGCCTCCGTTCGCGCAGATCACCGAGGAGCACTATCTACCCGCGTTCGAGCGGGGGATGGCCGAGCAACTGGCCGAGGTGGCGGCGGTCGCGGCGAATCCGGCGGAACCGACGTTCGAGAACACGATCGTGGCACTCGAGCGGTCAGGGGAGATCCTGACGCGGGTCAGCGCGGTGTTCTTCAACAAGTCGTCCTCGGACACCACGGCCGACATCGATGCGATCGAGGCGCAGGTGTCGCCTCGGCTGGCGGCGCATCGGGACGCGATCCGGTTGGATGCCCGGCTGTTCGCGCGGATCGAGGCACTGTACGAGCGACGGGCGGAACTGGGACTGGACGCGCAGGACCTGCGGCTGCTCGAGCGGTACCACCTGGAGTTCGTGCGGGCGGGTGCGCGATTGGACGAGGCGGGGCAGCGGCGGCTGCGGGAGCTGAACACCGAATTGGCCGCGGCGGCGACGACGTTCGGGCAGAACCTGCTGGCGGCGACCAATGCCGCGACCGTGGTGGTGACCAGCGCGGCGGAGCTGGCCGGGCTGACGCCCGCGGCGGTCACGGCCGCGGCGAAGGAGGCCGCCGCGCTCGGCCGGGACGGGGCGTGGGCGCTGCGGCTGCAGAACGTGTCGAACCAGCCGGTGCTGTCCGAGCTGGCGGATCGGCAACTACGGCGGCGGGTGCTGGAGGCCTCGCTGCGCCGGGGGTTCAGCGGCGGCGCGGAGGACGGCCCCGACGCGGTGAACGCGACGCTGGCCGCGCGGATCGCCGCCTTGCGGGCCGAGCGGGCCGCGTTGCTCGGCTATACGGATCACGCGAGCTACGCGGTGGCCGATCAGACCGCCGAGAGCGTGGCGGCGGTGGAACGGATGCTGGCGCGGCTGACGCCGCCCGCGGTGGCCAACGCGCGGCGGGAGGCCGAGGATCTGGCGGCGGCCATGCGCGCGGCGGGCGCCGACGACGAGCTGCGGCCGTGGGATTGGCAGTACTGGTCGGAAAAGGTGCGCGCGGAACGGTATTCGTTCGACAGTTCCGCGTTGCGGCCCTATCTGGAGCTGGAGCGGGTGCTGTGGGACGGGGTGTTCCACGCCGCCGAACAGGTGTACGGCATCACGCTGCGCGAGCGTGACGACCTGGTGGGCTACCACCCCGATGTGCGGGTGTTCGAGGTGTTCGACACCGACGGCTCACCGCTGGGGTTGTTCCTCGGCGACTACTTCGCCCGGCCGTCCAAGCGGGGCGGGGCGTGGATGAACGAACTGGTGGCGCAGTCGCATCTGCGCGGCGCCGAGGCCGTCGTGGTCAACAATCTCAACATCCCCCGCCCGCCCGAGGGCGAGCCCGCACTGCTCAGCTGGGACAACGTGCGCACCCTGTTCCACGAGTTCGGCCACGCCCTGCACGGGCTGTTCTCCGACGTGCGCTACCCGTTCTTCTCCGGCACCGAGGTGCCGCGCGACTTCGTGGAGTTCCCCTCCCAGGTGAACGAGATGTGGATGACGCACCCGCAGATCCTGGCCCGCTACGCCCGCCACGTGGAGACCGGCGAGCCCATGCCCGCCGAACTGATGGAGCGGCTGCGCGAGGCGGAACGGTTCGGCGAGGGCTTCCGCACGGTCGAGTACCTGGCCGCCACCTGCCTGGACTGGGCGTGGCACCGCCTCTCCGCGGGCGAGACCCCCGGCGATCCCGAGGAGTTCGAGCGGCGCGCGCTTGCGGCCGCGGGCCTTGCCCTCGACGCGATCCCGCCGCGCTATCGCACCGCCTATTTCGCGCACATCTTCTCCGGCGGCTACTCGGCCGGGTACTACTCCTACATCTGGAGCGAGGTGCTCGACGCCGACACCGTGCGCTGGTTCGAGGACGGGAATGCCTCGATCCGGGAGAAGGGCGAGGTCTTCCGCCGGGAACTGCTGGCGCGCGGCGGGTCGGTCGATCCGATGGCGGCGTTCGCGGCCGTGCGGGGGCGGGAGCCGGACATCGAGCCGCTGCTGGAGCGGCGGGGGCTGCTCCCGGCGTAGCTCAGAGCAACCCCCGCAGCCGCAGATCGCGCACGTACTTGGCGATCAGCTCCGGCGACAGATGCGGCACGTCCCCGCCGAGCGCGGGCCCCGCCGCCCGCACCGCCGCCAGGAACTGCCCCGCGGGTAGCGCCGAACCGGCCAGGGCCGGGGACGGCCTGCGGTAGGCGTGCAGCAGCGGCAGCACCGAGTGCTTGCGCTGCTGTTCGGGCAGCGCGTGCAGGGCGGTCTCGGGGGGGGGGCCCCCGGCGGCGGGGGGGGGGGGGGGGGGGGTGGGG
>NZ_JARWRU010000350.1 GCF_029867845.1 Nocardia farcinica
CCATCGAGGTGCCCGAGGGCCTGGTGTTGCGCACCTACACCGGCCAGGAGGACGACGCCGAACTGCTGCGGGTCAACAACGCCGCCTTCGACTGGCACCCGGAACAGGGCGGCTGGACCGAGCGCGACCTCGCCGCCCGCCGCGCCGAGCCCTGGTTCGACCCGGCCGGGCTGTTCATCGCCACCGATTCCACCGACCCGGTGCGCATCCTCGGCTTCCACTGGACCAAGGTGCACACCGAGACCGACCCGCCGATGGGCGAGGTGTACGTGGTCGGCATCGATCCGTCCGCCCAGGGGCGCGGCCTCGGCAGGCTGCTCACCCTGGCGGGCCTGCGGTATCTGCGCGAGCGCGGGCTGGAGACGGTGCTGCTCTACACCGAGGCCGACAACACCGCGGCGGTGAACACCTACACCAAGCTCGGGTTCACGCCCTTCCACGTCGACATCGCCTACAGCGCCGACGTGCCGCCCGCGGGCGATTGATCGCCGGCCGCGCCGGGTAGTTCCCCGGCGCACGCGCGAACTGCCGGCTCCCGCCCGGCGCCAGCGTCGTCGTGTGACCGAGATCCGCCCGGTGGCAAACATCACGCTACGACAACGCAATCGCGCAGTCCTGTTCACCTCGCGTTCATCCTGGCTCGTCCGGCTGTCCACCGAGCGAATCTACGTTTGATCCGGGCAGTGATTGCTGCCCGGTGAGGGAGTTCGGCCGAACGATCACCACGACCACCCGCCCGGGCCGGTGAGGGACCGGGCGTGTCGGAAGCGATTTTGCGGAGGAACAGTGAATTCCAAGCGCAGCAGCGCCCTGGTGGGCGTTCTCGCGGCCGTCGTCGTGCCGCTCGCGGCCTGCGGTAGCGACGACAACAGCGGGGCGGGCGCAGGCATCGAGGCCAACGCCGAGGTGGCGTGTGGCGGCAAGACCTCGCTGAAGGCCAGCGGGGCGAGCTCGCAGAAGAACGCGATGGAACGCTTCATCGCCGCCTACGAGGCCAACTGCGACGGCTACACCCTCAACTACACCTCCAGCGGATCCGGCGCGGGCGTCAACGAGTTCGTCGGCGGCCAGACCGACTTCGGCGGCTCGGACTCCCCGCTCAGCGAGTCCAAGGGCGAGCCGGCCAAGGCGGCCGAGCGGTGCGACGCCCCGGCGTGGAACCTGCCGACCGTCTTCGGCCCCATCGCCGTCACCTACAACATCGACGGCGTGACCGACCTGGTCCTCGACGGACCGACCACCGCCAAGATCTTCAACGGCACCGTGACGACCTGGGACGCCCCTGAGATCGAGGCGCTCAACCCCGGCGCCGCCCTGCCCGCCGAGCCGATCGCGGTGATCTTCCGCTCCGACGAGTCCGGCACCACCGACAACTTCCAGCTCTACCTCGACGCCGCCTCCGACGGCGCCTGGGGCAAGGGCGCGGGCAAGTCCTTCGCCGGCGGCGTCGGCGAGGGCGCCAAGGGCAACGAGGGCACCTCGGCGGCGGTGAAGAGCACGAAGAACTCCATCACCTACAACGAGTGGTCCTTCGCCAAGGCGCAGAACCTCTCGGTGGCCAGGATCGTCACCTCCGCCGGCCCCGACCCGGTGGAGCTGTCGGTGCAGACCGCGGGCAAGGCCATCGACGGGGTGAAGATCGTCGGCGAGGGCAACGACCTGGTGCTCGACACCAGCTCGTTCTACCGCCCGTCGGAGCCGGGCGCCTACCCGGTGATGATGGCCACCTACGAGATCGTCTGCTCGAAGTACGCCGACCCCGCCACCGGCCAGGCCGTCAAGGCGTTCCTGGCCTCGGCGGTGACCAACGGCCAGGCCGGTCTCGAGAACAACGGGTACATCCCGATCCCCGAGGCGTTCAAGACCAGGCTGACCACCGCGATCGACGCGATCAGCTGAAGCGACAATGACAGTGCACCCTGAGGTGACCGGATCGGACCTGTCGGAATCGACGGGTCCGCTCCCGGCCGGAGAAACTGCGCAGATGCCGAATGAACCGAGAACCGACCAGGCGGCAGGCGTCGGCACAGCGCCGCACAGCGGGCGGGCGGAGACGATATTCCGCTCCATGGCCACCGCGTCCGGCGCGATCATCGTCGCCGCGATCGCGCTGATCGCGCTGTTCCTGCTGATCCGCGCGGTGCCTTCGCTCAGGGCCGACACCGTCAACTTCTTCACCAGCACCGAGTTCGACACCACCGACCCGGACAACCTGCGCTTCGGCATCAAGGACCTGCTCATGGTCACGGTGCTCAGCTCGGTGTTCGCGCTGGTGATCGCGGTACCCATCGGCGTGGGCATCGCGCTGTTCCTGACCCACTACGCGCCGAAGGCGCTCGCGCGCCCGTTCGCCATGCTGGTCGACCTGCTGGCGGCGGTGCCCTCGATCGTCTTCGGCCTGTGGGGCTTCCTCGTGCTCGCCCCGAAGATCGAGCCCGTCCAGCGCTTCCTGAACGACAACCTCGGCTGGCTGTTCCTGTTCGCCGACGGCAACGTCTCCATCGGAGGCGGCGGCACCATCTTCACCGCGGGCCTCGTGCTCGCCGTGATGATCCTGCCGATCATCACCTCGGTCTCCCGCGAGGTCTTCAACCTCACCCCGACCGCCCACATCGAGGCGGCGCTGGCGCTGGGCGCGACCAAGTGGGAAGTCGTGCGGATGACCGTGCTGCCCTACGGCCGCAGCGGCGTGATCGCCGGGTCCATGCTCGGCCTCGGCCGCGCGCTCGGCGAGACCATCGCCGTGCTCGTGGTGCTGCGCACCTCGGCGCAGGCGGGCAACTGGTCGCTGTTCGACGGCGGCTACACCTTCGCCTCCAAGATCGCCTCGGCGGCCTCGGAGTTCAGCTCCCCGCTGCCGACCGGCGCCTACATCGCCGCCGGCTTCGTCCTGTTCGCGCTGACCTTCGTGGTCAACGCGCTGGCCCGGCTCGCCGCGGGCGGAAAGGTGAACGGCTGATGACCTCGCTGACCAAGACCGAGCTCACCAAGTTCGACCGGCCGGTGAAGGCGCCCGCCTTCCGGCGGGTCGGCACCGCCCGGCGGATCAAGAACAACCTGGCCACCGTCGTGTTCGCGCTGTGCTTCGCCATCGCGCTGGTCCCGCTGGGCTGGGTGCTGTGGATGGTGGTCAGCGAAGGCATCGGGGCCATCGTGTCCTCCACCTGGTGGACGTACTCGCAGAAGGGCATCCTGCCCGACCAGTCCGGCGGCGGCGTCTATCACGCCATCTACGGCACCATCGTGCAGTCCGCGGTGGCCGCGGCGATCGCGGTGCCGCTGGGCATCATGGCCGCGGTCTACCTGGTCGAATACGGCCGGGGCAGGCTGGCCAAGGTCACCACCTTCATGGTCGACATCCTCGCGGGCGTGCCCTCCATCGTGGCGGCGCTGTTCGTCTTCGCGCTGTGGATCGCCACCTTCGGCGCGCCGCAGAGCGCCTTCGCCGTCTCGCTGGCCCTGGTGCTGCTCATGCTGCCGGTGGTGGTGCGCAGCACCGAGGAGATGCTCAAGCTGGTGCCCGACGAGTTGCGCGAGGCCTCCTACGCGCTGGGCATCCCCAAGTGGAAGACCATCGTGCGCATCGTCATCCCGACCGCCGCGCCCGGCATGATCAGCGGCATGCTGCTGGCGCTGGCCCGCGTCATGGGCGAGACCGCGCCGGTGCTGGTGCTCGTCGGCTACGCCAAGTCCATCAACACCAATCTCTTCGACGGCAACATGGCCTCGCTGCCGCTGCTGATCTACCAGGAGCTGGCCAACCCCGAGGCCGCGGGCCGGGAACGGGTATGGGGCGCGGCGCTCACGCTGATCCTGCTCATCGCGGCCCTGTACGCCGCGGCCGCGGTCGTCAACAAGCTGCTCACGCGCAACCGATAGAAGCGAACGGAAAACTCACATGGCCAAGCGGATCGACGTCAAGGAACTGAACATCTTCTACGGCAAGTTCCACGCCGTGGCCGATGTGTCGCTGACCGTGCTGCCGCGCAGCGTGACCGCCTTCATCGGGCCCTCCGGCTGCGGCAAGTCCACCGTGCTGCGCTCGCTCAACCGGATGCACGAGGTCACCCCCAACGCCCGCGTCGAGGGCTCGGTGATGCTCGACGGGGAGGACATCTACGGCGTCGGCATCGACCCGGTCGGGGTGCGCCGCACCATCGGCATGGTCTTCCAGCGGCCCAACCCGTTCCCGACCATGTCCATCCGCGACAACGTGGTGGCCGGTCTGCGCCTGCAGGGCGTGCGGGACAAGAAGGAACTCGACGAGGTCGCCGAGCGCTCGTTGCGCGGGGCGAACCTGTGGAACGAGGTCAAGGACCGGCTCGACAAGCCGGGCGGCGGCCTGTCCGGCGGTCAGCAGCAGCGGTTGTGCATCGCCCGCGCCATCGCGGTCTCGCCCGACGTGCTGCTCATGGACGAGCCCTGCTCGGCGCTCGACCCGATCTCCACCCTGGCGATCGAGGACCTGATCACCGAGCTGAAGCAGGACTACACGATCGTCATCGTCACCCACAACATGCAGCAGGCCGCGCGGGTGAGCGACCAGACCGGCTTCTTCAACCTGGAGGCCCAGGGCAAGCCGGGCAGGCTGGTCGAGATCGACGACACCGAGAAGATCTTCTCCAACCCGGGCAAGAAGGCCACCGAGGACTACATCTCCGGCCGCTTCGGCTGAGCCGGGCACCGCTGCCCGAGTACCCGGCTCCCCGACATCCCCGGTTCCCCGACATCCCCGGTTCCAGGACATCCCCGGTTCCAGGACATACAAAAAGGGCCCCCGCCGAATCGCGCCGGGCCCTCCGGCGTGGGAGGGGAAGCGGGTCA
>NZ_JARWRU010000351.1 GCF_029867845.1 Nocardia farcinica
GGTTGCGGGAACGGCCGGTCACCGGTCTGGCGGTGGGGGGCGGGGGGACGGGCTGGCGGGCGGGAGCGCCGAGGGTGAGCCGCTGGAGGAGGGCGCCGACGGCGACGGTCGCGAGGAGGAACAGCGGCGCCGACCACAACATCCACCAGGAGCCGCCATCGGGTGTGTACACCTCCGGCCGCGGCCAGGCGAGGTTCACCACCATCGCCACGCCCCAGATCACCGCGAGCGCGTTGAGCGGGACACCCCAGCGGCCCAGCCGGAACAGGCCGTCGGGCACCTGGTCGTCGTCGGACCAGCCCCGGACCCGGCGCACCAGCAGCGGCACCGTCACCAGCAGGTAGGCGACGTAGAGGGTGACGATGCAGACGCTGGCCAGGGTGGAGAAGATGGCAGCGTTGCCGAAGTTCACCACCAGCAGGGTGATGCCGAGGACGCCGATCACCACGGCGGGCAGCACCGGGGTGCCGAAGCGCGGGTGCACGGTCGAGAGCTGCTGCGCGAAGGGTAGTTTGCCGTCGCGGGCCATCGAGAACATCAGGCGCGAACCGGCGGTCTGGATCGCCAGCGTGCACACGGTGACCGCGATCGCGACGCAGCCGAGCAGCAGGGTGCCCGCCGGGCTGTTCAGCTTGGCGGAGATGACGTAGGCCAGTCCCTCCGAGGCCAGCTTGCCGTCGGTCAGACTCGGCGCGGCCATCAGCGCGCCCAGCATCATCAGGCCGCCGCCGAGCGCCGAGGCGGCCAGCGCGCCGAGGATGGTGCGCGGGGCGACCCGGCGCGGGTTCCTGGTCTCCTCGGACAACTCACCGGCGGAGTCGAAGCCGACCATCACGTAGGCGGCCATCAGGCCGGAGACGAGGAACGCCGCCCAGTACGGGCCGGGCGCGGCGGCCGAATTGTCCAGCACCACCGACGGTCCGCGTTCCACACCGGCGAAGAAGACGCCGATGATGGCCAGCACGCCGACGATCTCGATGGTGACGCCGATCGAGTTCAGCCGCGACATCCAGTCGATGCCGACCACGTTCACCAGCGTGGTCAGGATGAGCAGACCGCTGCCGAGCAGCACCGCGTTGGCCGCGCCGGAGGGCGAGGTCAGCGCGCTGTCCTCGCCGATGATCTGGAAACCACTCCAGATCGCGGGCAGCACCACCTGTAACGCGATCGCGGCGGCGGCCGCGGTGACCACCTGGGCGATGATCATCATCCAGCCGGCGAACCAGCCGACCGTCTCCCCGGCCAGCCTGCGCGACCACTGGTAGATGCAGCCCGAGATCGGATAGCGCGCGGCCAGTTCGGCGAAGTTCAGCGCCACCAGGAACTGGCCCGCGAAGACGACCGGCCAGGTCCAGAAGAACGCGGCGCCGCCGAATCCGTAACCGAGGCCGAAGAACTGGAAGATCGTGGTGAGGATGGAGACGAACGAGAAGCCGGCCGCGAAGGAGGCGTAGCGGCCGAGCTTGCGATGCAGGACAGGCTGGTAGCCGAACCGTTCGAGGTCGGCGCTGTCGGTGGTATCCGACGGGGTGAGGGTGGTGGCCATGGGGCTGGCTTCCTTCGGCGTCGCGGCCAATATCTGTCACTCGATAGTTTTCGGGCTCCGATGACATCTGCGGTGACGGCGCTGCTTCGACCCGGTTACCGCCGGTAACTTCTGGATTTCCATTGTTTCTGTCAGATGACAGGTATCTCGCCGCGTGGCGAGACGGCCGCTGAGGGGCGGTGCCCCGGCGCGGAACGACGATGGGCGAGAATGGGCGGGTGACCTCCCTTGGGCCAGGGCGTCCGCGTATCGCGCCGCGGCGACGTGAGGGCCGGACCCCGCGCGCGGAGATCCTCGACGCCGCCGCCGAGCTGTTCACCACCCAGGGCTACGCGAGCACCTCGACCCGCGGCATCGCCGACGCGGTCGGCATCAGGCAGGCCTCCCTCTACCACCACTTCCACGCCAAGGACGACATCCTCGAGGCGCTGCTCGAGGGCACGGTCAGCCAGCCGCTGGAACTGACCGAGGCGCTGCGCGCCGAACCCGCGCCTGCGGCGGTCAAGCTGTATGCGCTGGTCCGCTTCGACGTGGCGCAGTTGTGCGCGGCGCGCTGGAACCTCGGCGCGCTGTATCTGCTGCCGGAACTGCGCTCGCCGCGCTTCGAGTCCTTCCGCAGGCAACGCGACGAGCTGCGCGAACACTACGAGCGGCTGGCGGCCGAGGTGGTGGCCGAGGTGGTGGCCGAGCAGGGGCGGGCGAGCGCGCCGGGCGTGGAGGTGCTGCCGTTCCGGCTGGTGGAGAGCGTCATCAGCATCCGCTCCGACGAGGGGCGGGCGCCGGAATACGCCGAGCGGCTCATCCCCGACGCCGTCATGCAGATGCTCGGTCGTTCGGGTGGAGACGACGTGCGGGCGGCCGCTGAGGAACTGCTCGCGCGCCTGGGCTACCCCCGCGCGCGGTGAGCTCGACGCGCGGCGAACGCGTGGCCGCGCGGTGTGGACGACGGGTGGCGCCCTGTCGCCGGGCGGGTCGATCGCGCGCCCCGGAAGCGGTGATCGGCCCGGACGACGCAGCCCCCACCCGGACGTGCGGGCGGGGGCCTCGAGTCGGGCAGCGGTGGTTCAGCCGCGCGCGGCGCGACGGGCCGCCCCGACGGCGCGCTTGGCAATGGCCCAGCGGTGCACCTCGGACGGGCCGTCGTAGACGCGGAACGGCCGGACCTCGCGGGACAGCCGCGCCAGCGGCAGATCGTCGGAGACGCCGAGGCCGCCGCAGAGCTGGATGCTGTTGTCGACGATGCGGCCGATGGCCTCGGCGGCGAAGGTCTTGGCGATGGAGGTGGCGTTGCCCGCGTGGTCGCCCTGGTCGAGTTCCCAGCAGGCGCGCACCAGCAGCGCCCGCGTGGCGGCGATGTCGATCTCGTTGTCGGCGATCATCTTCTGTGCCATGCCGAGATCGCCGATGCGCGAGCCGAAGCCCTGGCGTTCGGCCACCCGCGCCACGGCGATGTCGTGGCCGCGGCGGGCCGCGCCGAGCCAGCGCATGACATGGGTCATGCGGGCGGGGCCGAGGCGGACCTGCGCGTACTCGTAGCCGCGGTCGACCTCGCCGAGCACCGCCTCGTCGGGGACGAACAGGTCGTCGAAGTAGACCTCGCAGTGGCCGCCGATCATGGCCCGGTCCAGGGTGGTGATGTGGCGGCCGACGCGCAGGCCGGGGGCGTCGGCGGGGGCGAGGAACATGGTGGCGCCGCCGCGATCGCCCGGCTCGCCGGAGGTGCGGGCCATGATGATGAAGAAGCCCGCGCCGTCGGCGCCGGTGATGAAGTGCTTGACGCCGTTGATGCGCCAGCCGCCGTCGGCCTTGGTCGCGCGGGTGGTCAGCGCGGCCGGGTCGGAGCCCGCGCCGGGGGCGGGCTCGGTCATGGCGAAGGCCGAGCGGACCTCGCCGCGGGCGAGCGGTTCGAGATACTGGATCCGCTGGTCGGGGTCGGCGATATGGGCCAGCATGTGCACATTGCCCTCGTCGGGGGCGGCGATGTTCAGCGCGGTGGGGCCGAACAGTGAGTAACCCGCCTCCTCGAACACCGGTGCGCGATCGGACATGTTCAGCCCGAGGCCGCCGAACTCGACGGGTGCGTGCGGGGCGAAGACGCCGGCGTCCCTGGCCAGCTTCTGCAAGTTCACCCGCATCGCGTCGCCGCCCGCCGCGGTGATGTCGCCACCGTGCTCGTCCTCGATCGGCAGCACCGTGTCCCGCACGAATGCGCGCGTGCGCTCGATCAGGTCGAGCACGTCGGCGGAATAGGTCAGATCGATCGGCATCGCAACTCCTCCTCGGCATAGGGAGGACCGTCGGTTCCGACCGAACGATCGCTCCGAGTGAACACTCTCACCAGACCGGCTCCGCTGTCAAATAGTAGCCCTCAAATGGGATGATATGGCGGATAGCGGAAATGCGCGGGTGTTCGGATAGGCTGAACAACATGTCCGTTCCGTCATGTCCGTCACGGAGTGCCGCGTCGCCGAACACCGGGCAACCGCACGAGGCCGTCCGCGCGGCGCGTATCGCCGCCGGGCTCTCGCTGCGCGAGCTGGCGCGGCGGATCGGGGTGAGCCCGGCGACGCTGAGCGCCGTCGAGAACGGGCGCACCGGACTGTCGGTCGAGCGGCTCAACGCCGTGGCCGCCGCGCTCGGCCTCACCGCCGCCCAGTTGCTCGGCGGCACACCCGCTCCCGCCCGCGACGGCGCGGCTCCGCCCGCCGCCGCGGACGTGGTCGACGGGAGCGGGGACTGGCGCGCGTTCGGGCCGCTGGGCGCCGATCCGGTGCTGATCGCCGCCATCGCCTCCTTCGTCGACATCGGCTACCACGGCACCACCGTGCGCGCGCTGGCCGACCGCGCGGGCACCAGCGTGCCCGGTCTCTACCACCGCTATCGCGACAAACAGGACCTGCTGGTGCGCATCCTCGACCTGACCATGGACGAGCTGCACTGGCGGGTGCCCGCCGCCCGCGCCGAAGGCGCCGACCCGGTGCACCGGGTCCGGCTCATCGTCGAGGCGCTCGCGCTGTTCCACACCCACCGCCGCGAACTGGGCTTCATCGGCGCCAGCGAGATGCGCAGCCTGCTGCCCGCCGACCGCGCCAGGATCGCCCGCTCCCGCCGCGAGATCCAGCGTTACCTGGACGAGGAGATCGAATCCGGCCGCGCCGACGGGTATTTCGACGTCGATGACCCGCAGGCCGCCGGGCGGGCCATCGCCACCATGTGCACCGGCATCGCGCAGTGGTTCGCCGAGCGCGGGCCGTACACGCCGGAGCAGATCGCCCGGCAGTACGCGGATTTCGCGATCGCGCTGCTCACCCAGGGACATCGGATCGGTGCCGGCCGTCGCGTCGGTGGTCCGTTTCCTCCGGCGCTGTCGTGACGAGACCCGGTGCGCCGGAAGCGGCAGGCCGCACCCGCTCGCCCGGGTGCGCGCCGAGATCGAGGACGTCGTCGGCGAGCCGGTCGATCACGGACTCCTGATGGCTGATGAGCAGCAGGGACATGCCCTCGCGACGCAGCCGGTCGAGCAGTTCGACCACGACCTCGCGGGAGTCGTCGTCGAGGGAGGCGGTGATCTCGTCGCAGATCAGCACCCGTGGCGCGGCCGCCAGCGCGCGGGCCAGGGCGACCCGCTGCTGCTGACCGCCGGACAGCTGCCCCGGCCTGCGCCGGGCGATCTCGGGATCGAGCCGTACCGCGGCGAGCAGGCGCCCGGCCTCGGCACGCGCTCGCGCGGCGTCCATGCCGCGCAGTAGCCGCAGCGGCCGGGCGATCTGCGTGCCCACCCGATGGCTGGGGTTGAGCGAGCCTGCCGGATTCTGCGCGACCAGCTGGATCGCCCCGCAGTGCGCCGCGGTCCGTGCCTCGACCCGGGCGGGCAGTGGCTGCGCGCCGAGGCGGATGTGCCCGCGGACCGGAAGGTGCAACCCGGCGACGGTGCGCGCCAAGGTCGTCTTGCCCGTGCCGGAGCGGCCGGTGACCGCCAGACAGGAGCCCGCGGCGAGGTCGAAGGACAGACCGGCGGCGACGGGACGGCCGCGGTGGCCGATGGTGAGATCCTCGGCCCGCAGGATCGGCGGCGCGGAGACAGTCCGCCGTCTCGTCCGTGCGACCGGCTCCGGCGGTGCGCCCGGGAAGCCGGGGGTGCAGGCAAGGCTTTTCACGTGGCCGTGGTCGAGCTCGAGCACCTGGTCGGCCATCGGCGCGACGGCAGGCAGATCGTGGGTGATCACCAGGAACGCGGTGCCGGACTCGCGACGCAGACGGACCAGGGTGTCGAGGAGCTCGGCGCGGGTACGGCGGTCGAGGCCGGTGGTCGGCTCGTCGAGGACGACCACCGCCGGGTCGTCGAGCAACGCCATCGCCAGCAGCACACGCTGCTGCTGGCCGCCGGAGAGCTGGTGGGGGTAGCGTCCGCGGAACTCGCGGTCGTCGGGCAGGCCGACCCGGCGCAGGGCGGCGCACACCGTGGTCGCGCGCTCGGCCGGGGACCTGGGGCGCAGGCGGGCGATCTCGCCGATCGCGGCGCCGATCCGCAGAGCCGGGTTGAGCCCGGTCGCCGGGTCCTGCGGGACGAAACCCACTCGGCGGGCGCCGCCCCCCGCCCCCCCGCTCGAGACCGATCCGGTGGCCGTCCACCCTGGCGGCAGCGCGCCGAGCACCGCCGAGACCAGCGTGGTCTTGCCCGCTCCCGACGGGCCGACAACGGCCAGGCCGCCACCGGGCGGCAATCGGAACGCGATGTCGGTGAGCACCGGCACGCCACGGTCGGTGCGGACGGTCAGCCCGTCGACCCGCACCGCGTCGGTGTCCGCCGAGCCGGTGTCGATCGAGCAACCCGTCCGGGTGCCCGAGGCGCGCCGCACGCGCGACGGCGACCCCAGCGCGCGGTCGCCGAGCATGTTGACCGGCACCACGAGCAACATCACCAGCAGCGCGGGGGCGAGCACCGACCACGGCTGGACGCCGAAGCCCGGCCGGTTCTCGGTGATCATCAGTGCCCAGTCCGGCGACGGCGGGCGCAATCCCAGGCCGAGGAAACCGCCGACGGCGACCACGGAGATCACCCCGGCCGAGCGGATGCCCGCGTCGGCGGCGAGGACGGCGCGCAGATTGGGCAGGACCTCGACCACGGCGATGCGCCACAACGGTTCCCGGCGGCCGCGCGCCGCCTCCACGTAACCGGTGGCGGCCAGCTCGTGGACGCAGGTGCGGACGACGCGGGCGATCCACGGGGCGGCGGCCAGGCAGGCGGTGAGCACCATGGCGGGCGCGCCCGCGCCGAGGGCCGTGGCGATGACGGCCAGCAGCAGGAACCACGGGATCACCACCAGCACGTCGATCGGTCGCATGAGCCAGCGGTCGGCGCCTGCGCGCAGCCCGGCCACGAGACCGACGGCGAGACCGATCGCGTAGGCGGCGGCGAGCGCGGCGATCGAGACCGACAACAATGGCAGCCCACCGTGCAGCACCCGGGACAACACGTCCCGTCCCACCACATCGGTGCCGAGCAGATGCGCGCCGCCGGGCGGGCGGAACGGCGGCCCGACCGTGGCCGTCGCCGGATACGGAGCCAGCAGCGGGCCGAACACGATCAGCGCGAGCACCGCCGCCGACAGCAGCGACCAGCCGGTGCGCCACCAGCGCGCGCCGCTCACGACCGCTCCCCGGTGACGATCGCGCGCGCGGGCGGGCTCAGCCACAGCGCCAGCAGATCGGCGGCCAGGTGGACGGCCAGACCGAAGGCCGCCAGCACCACGGCCGCGGACTGCACGAACGGGAAGTCGCGGGCGACGATCGCGCCGATGATCTCCGCGCTCACCCCCGGATACACGAACAGCGTCTCCACCACCGCGATCCCGCCGACCAGCCCGACCACTGCCCCGGCCAGCGGATGCACCGCCGCCGACAGGGCGTTCGGCGCGACGTGCCGCACCAGCAGCCGCGCGCCCCGCACCCCGTTGAGGCGAGCGGTGCGGATGTAGGGCGCGTCGATCACCTGCGCGCACTGGGCGCGCACCATTCGAATCGGATGCGGCGCGGCGCCCAGCAGCAGGCACGCCACCGGAAGCACCAGCACCTCGGGGCTGTGCCACACGCTCGCTCCGCGCGGCACCAGCGACACCGCGGGCAGCAGGCGCAGGCTCAGCGCCACCACCGCCACCGAGAGCACCCCGGTCACGAACGGCGGCACCGATTCCACCGCCGGCGCCGCCGCGCTCACCACCCGGTCGAGCCACGACCCCGGCCGCAATCCCGCCAGCAGACCCAGGCCGATCGCCAGCGGTATCAAC
>NZ_JARWRU010000352.1 GCF_029867845.1 Nocardia farcinica
ACGCCGGGCTCCGGCCTGCGCCGCTCGGCGTGACCGGCGAACTGTACGTCTCCGGTGCGCAATTGGCGCGCGGCTATCACGGCCGCCCCGATCTGACCTGCGCGGCCTTCGTGGCCCACCCGTTCGGCGCGCCGGGGGAGCGGCTCTACCGCACCGGCGACCTGGCCCGGTGGAGCCCGGCCGGGCACCTCGAGTACCGCGGCCGCGGCGACTTCCAGGTGAAGGTGCGCGGCCAGCGGGTGGAGCCGGGCGAGATCGAGTCCGCCCTGCGCGCGCTGCCGGAGGTGTCGCGCGCCGTGGTCGTCGCCACCGGCGGCCGCCTCGTCGCCTACGTCACCTCGGCTCCGGGCGCACACGCGGACGGGCAGGCGCTGCGCAAGCGGCTCTCCCGCGCCCTGCCCTCGCCGTTCGTGCCCGCCGCGGTGCTTGTGCTCGACGCCCTCCCGCTCAACGCCAACGGCAAGGTCGATCGCGCCGCACTGCCCGCGCCGGTCTTCGCGGAGCCCGCCGGGTTCGTCGCGCCCCGCACCGAGCAGGAGACGGCGCTGGCCCGGATCGTGGCCGAGATCGCCGGTGTCGAGCGGGTCAGCGTGACCGCGAACCTGTTCGACCTCGGCGTCGACTCGCTGTCCGCCGCCCGTATCGCCGCGCGGGCAGGCACGGCGCTCGGTGTCGAGGTGGGCATCCGCGACCTGTTCGCCGAACCCACCGTCGCCGGGCTCGCCGAACGGGTCGCCGACCGCACGACCGCCGCCGCGCCACTGGAACCCAGGCAGCGCCCGGCCGCGATCCCGCTGGCGGCCGCCCAGCGGCGCATGTGGTTCCTCAACCAGTACGACACCTCCTCCGCCGCCTACAACATCTGCTTCGCCGCCGCTCTCACCGGTCCGCTCGACCTCGCCGCACTGCGCGCCGCCTTCGCCGATGTGCTGGACAGGCACGAGCCGCTGCGCACCGTCTATCCCGCGATCGACGGAGAACCCCACCAGGTGGTGTGCGAGGTGGCCGCGGTGCGTGACGAACTCGAGCCCGAACCGGTCACCGGGGACGCCGACCTGACCGAACGGGTCCGGCGCGCCGCCGAACTCGGTTTCGACGTGGCCGCCGAGCCGCCCGTGCGTGCCCGCCTGTTCCGCCTCGGCCGAGACGAGCACGTCCTGGTGCTGGTGGTGCACCACATCGCCGCCGACGGCGCCTCGATGCCGGTGCTCGCCCGCGACGTGTTCACCGCCTACACCGCCCGCTCGCGGGGCGCGGCCCCGGACTGGGCGCCGCCCGTCGTGCAGTACGCCGACTACGCGCTGTGGCAGCGCGACCGGCTCGGCGCCGAGGATGACCCGGCCGCCCTGGCCGCCCGCCAGATCGACTATTGGCGCGAGACCCTCTCCGGCGCAACGGAACTGCTCGACCTGCCCACCGACCGTCCGCGCCAGGCCGTGGCCTCCACCGAGGGCGGCAGCGTCGAGTTCACCCTGCCGCCGCGGCTGCACGAGGCGGTCGTGCGGCTGGCGCGCGCGGAGGGCGTCACGGTCTTCACCGTGCTGCACGCGGCGCTGGCGATCCTGCTGTCGCGCACCGCGCACAGCGACGACATCAGCATCGGCACCCCCGTGGCCGGTCGCGGCCACCAGGCCCTCGACGACCTGGTCGGCATGTTCGTCAACACCGTGGTGCTGCGCACCAGGATCGACGAGCGCCGCCCGTTCCGCGAGCTGCTCGCCGCGGTCCGCGACACCGACGTCGAGGCGCTCGCCAACGCCGACGTCCCCTACGAGCGGCTGGTCGACGTCCTCGGCCACGCCCGCACCACCGCCTTCACCCCGCTGTTCCAGGTGATGTTCGGCCTCCAGAACACCGGCGACACCAGGTTCGCGCTGCCCGGCCTCGACGTGCGCACCCTCGACCCCGGCTTCATCCAAGCCAAGACCGACCTCACCGTGGTGCTCGGCGAACGCGCCGACCGGGACGGTCCCGCCGGGATGGACGGCCGGATCGTCTACGCGGGCGCCCTGTTCGACGCCTCGACCGCCGAGGCGCTGGCCCGTCGCTATCTGCGGGTCCTCGAGACGGTCACCGCGGCACCCGAGGCCGAGGTGGGCACGATCGACCTGCTGGACCCCGACGAGGCCGGTCACCTGCTGCCCGCGACCAGTGGCGCCCCGGAACCGGCCCGCCTGCTCGCCGACCTGCTTGCCGACGCGGTGGCCGCGCATCCCGACGCGGTCGCGCTCGTCGACGGCGCCGAAACCCTCACCTACGCCGAACTCGACCGGCGCTGCGGCGCATTGGCCGCCGTGCTGGCCGCGCGCGGTGCGGGACCGGGCACACACGTCGCCCTGGCCGCGCCGCGATCGATCGGCTACCAGGTGGCCATGTGGGCGATCGCCAGGACCGGCGCGGCCTTCGTGCCGCTGGATCTGCGTTTCCCCGCCGAACGGCTGGCGCGCATGATCGCCGACTGCGGCGCCGCGCTCGGCGTCGCGGTCTCCTCGGCGCTGCCCGCCCTCCCCGAGGACACCACCTGGCTGCTGCTCGACGATCCCGCGGCCGTCGAGCCGGGAGCGCGCGAGTCCGGCGGAGCCGCCCCGGGCGCGGCCAGGCCGACGCGGGTGGCCGACCCCGCCTACGTGAGCTACCCCTCCGGCTCGACCGGCACCCCGAAGGGCGTGGTCGTCACCCACGAGGGCCTGGCGAGTTTCGCCGCCGCGCAACGTGATCGCTACCGGGTGGACCACCGGTCGCGCGTCCTGCACGTGGCCTCGCCCGCCTTCGACGCGGTCCTGCTCGAGGCCCTCATGGCGTGCGCCGCGGGCGCGACACTGGTGATCTCACCGCCGGAGGTCTTCGGCGGCGCGGAACTGGCCCGGCTGATCCGCGACCACGAGGTCACCCACGCCTTCCTCACACCGAGCGTGCTGGCCACCCTCGCACCCGCCGACCTCGCCACGGTGCGGGTGCTGGCCGTGGGCGGCGAGATGGTGCCCGCCGAACTGGTCGCGTCCTGGGCGCCGGGCAGGCAGTTGCACAACATCTACGGTCCGACCGAGACCACCATCGTCATCACCATGAGCGAGCCGCTCGACGCGGCCGGACCGATCGACATGGGCGGCCCCATCCGCGGCGCGCGGGCGATGGTCCTTGACGCGCGGCTGCGGCCGGTGCCACCGGGCGTGCCCGGCGAGCTGTACCTGGCGGGCGTCGGCCTGGCCAGGGGATATCTGAACCGGCCCGCGCTGACCGCGGGCGCGTTAGTCGCCGGCCCGTACGGCGAGCCGGGCGCGCGGATGTTCCGCACCGGCGACATAGTGCGCTGGACGCCCCGGCACACCCTCCAGTACGTCGGCCGGGTCGACTTCCAGGTCAAGATCCGCGGCCAGCGCATCGAACTCGGCGAGATCGACGCCGCACTGGTCGCGCTGCCGGAGATCGCCACCGCCGTCACCGTCACCCGACGCGGCCCCGGCGATCGGCTCGTGCCCGCCTCCTATGTGGTCGGCGCGGACGGCGCGCGCGTGGACCCGGACGCGGTGCTGGCCCGCCTCGGCGCGGTGCTGCCCGCCCACATGCTGCCCGCGACGGTCACCGTCCTCGACCGCATGCCGCTGTCGGCCACCGGCAAGGTGGACCGCAAGGCCCTGCCGGAACCCGCCACCGGAACCGACGGCGCCGATGCGGCGGGAGCCCGGCCCGAGACCGCCGTCGAGCGCGCCGTCGCGGCCGCCTTCGCCGACGTCCTCGGCGTGGACACGGTCGACGTGACCGCCTCGTTCTTCGCCCTCGGCGGCGACTCCATCATGTCCATCCAGCTCGCCGCCCGCCTCGCCGCCGCTGGCATCGTCGTGCGGGGCCCCGCCATGTTCGAACGCAAGACCGTACGCGCCCTGGCCCGGGTGGGCGGGTCGGGGCGCCCCAAGGGAACGGGGGGACAGACCGGCGGCGGCGGGGGGGCGGTACCCCC
>NZ_JARWRU010000353.1 GCF_029867845.1 Nocardia farcinica
CCGCTGGCCTGGATCGGCAAGACCTTCGCCACCGGCCCGGACGGCGGCACCCTCACCAACCGGCTCTCGGTCGGCGTCGATGCCTGGCCCGCCACGATCTACCGCACCGCCTCCATCGCCGACGGCGCCCCGGCCTGGGCACTGGACTACGCGCCCTCCCCCACCCCGCAGGTCTACGACGAGATCCGCGAGATCGTGCCCGGCGTATGGCTCGGCTACTCCTGGTGGCGGCAGGCGGGCCAGGACGTGCTGCTGCTGGCCTTCGCCCTCACGGACTAGCCCGCATCCCCTCACGGACAAGCCCGCATCCCCTCACGGACTGGCCCGCACCCGCTGCCCGGTGGCGTGGAGCCCGGTGGCGTGGAGCCGGGCCGACACGCCACGCGCGTGTTGACTCTCCCCGTACTGGAGGGTGTTCGCTGTGTGCCATGACCGCGACCGTCGCCATCGGGGAGTTCGCCCGGCTCTCCCACCTCAGCGTCAAGACCCTGCGGTACTACCACGACATCGGCCTGCTCGCGCCCGCCGAGGTCGACCGGGGGTCGGGCTATCGCCGCTACCGCACCGACCAGGTCGAGCAGGCGCTGCTCATCCGCAGGCTGCGCCTGCTCGACATGCCGCTGCCGCAGATCAAGGACGTGCTGGCCGCGCCGGACCCCGCCACCAGGGACGCGGCGCTGCGCGCGCATCTGGAGCGCATGGAGGACGAGCTGCGCCGGACCAGGCAGGTCGTGGCCTCGCTGCGCGCCCTGCTCACCCCCGCCCGCCCGGTGCCGGTGCGGCGCCGGGTGCTGCCGCGGACCCCCGCGCTCGCGCTGCGCGAGGTGGTCGGCAAGGACGACATCGACCGCTGGTGCGGCGCCGCCTTCCCCCGGCTCTACGGCGCGATCGCCGCGGCGGGCGCACTGCCCGCGGGACCGGCCGGAGCGACCTACGCGCTGGACTACTTCACCCACGACGCGGGCGAGGTGCTCGCCTACGTCCCGGTGGCCGAACCGCTGACCGGCGCTGCCCCGCCCGCGGGTCTGGAGGCGGTCGAGCTGCCCGCCCGCCACGTCGCGATCGCCCTGCACCTGGGCTCCTTCGACGACGTGGACCGCACCTACGCCGCCCTGGGCAGCGAGGTCGCCGAGCAGGACCGGTCGC
Source organism: Nocardia farcinica (assembly GCF_029867845.1). Classification (GTDB taxonomy): domain Bacteria; phylum Actinomycetota; class Actinomycetes; order Mycobacteriales; family Mycobacteriaceae; genus Nocardia; species Nocardia farcinica_A. Next base: position 1,147 of record NZ_JARWRU010000353.1, read on the forward strand.
TGGAGGAGGCGATCCGCGAAATCTATCTGGTCGGCCCCGGCGACACCGAGGACCCGGCCGAGTACCGCACCGAGATCTGCTGGCCCGTCGCCGGGCCGGCCTGACCCTTCCCGGCAGGCCGCGACGCGTCCCCGCGCGGCGCGTGACCGCCGGACCCACTACCCGACCGTCCGCAGGACCTACTACCAGAGGAGAGCAGGATGTCCCTTTCCATCGCCGCCGTCACCTTCGACTGCGACAACCCCGCCGCTCAGGCCCGCTTCTGGGCCGAACTGCTCGGTCGCGAGGTCGATTCGGAGGCCAGTGAGTTCTTCGCCTCCATCGGCCGGGAAGCGAAGCAGGAGCCGGTGCTGATGTTCCTGAAGGTCGGCGAACGCAATCCCGGCAAGAACGTGGTGCACCTGGACCTGCACAGCACCGACCGGCAGGCCGAAGTGGACCGCGCCATCGCCCTCGGCGCCGAACACCGGGGCGACTTCGACGAATACGGCATCGTCTGGACCACGCTGGCCGACCCCGAGGGCAATCTGTTCGACATCGCGACCGAGGCGAGCCCGGCCGGGGCGTGAGCTGCCCGGCCACCGGGAACCGCATGCCCGGCCGCGCACCCCGCGCGGCCGGGCATCGGCGGCTCAGGCCAGTTCGCGCCGCAGGTTGGCCAGCACCTCGGCCTGGATCTTCTTCAGGCCGCGCGGGGCGAAGATGCCCTCGAAGATGCCCTTGACGCCGCCCGCGCCCTGCCAGGTGGTGGTCTGGGTGACCTTCGCGCCCGCGCCCTCCGGCGTGACGGTCCAGGTGGTGACGAGCGAGGAGTTGGCGTCGCGCTCGGTCACGGTGTCGCCCGAGACCGAGACGGTGGCACGCACATTGCGCTGCCTGCTCTCGGTGGCCTGCAGCACCCACTCGGCGACGGTGCCCTCGCCCTTGCCGCCTTCCACGACCTTGTAGTCCCGGTAGTGCGCGGAGAGGATGCGCGGGCGCACCGTCGCGTAGTCCGCCACGGCTTCGAGCGCGCGCTTCGGATCGGCCGCAACGGTGATCGAACTACTGGCGCTGACCTGTCCCACTGTGAACTCCTTGTCCCGGTTGTCGATCGACACACCAATCCTGCCCTGCCACGGCGATGCGACCCCGCGCGCCCTCGGGATTTCCGACGACATATCGCCGTCTGTGTGGCCGACCCGACTCGCGAGTATTTGCGTCGTCTGAGTGGGAGTGTGGGTGGGCCAGGCCGGGCACACCCCCGCCGCCCCCGAATAAGGGTTAGCCCCGCCAACCGCCGGGGGGGGTCCGCGGGGGGGGCC
>NZ_JARWRU010000354.1 GCF_029867845.1 Nocardia farcinica
CGCCCACCCCCGCCCCCGCCCCGAGGCCGCGCTGCCCCAGGCCCACCAAACCGCGGGCACGCTGCGCGGCCGGGCGGGTCATCCCCCCGCCCGCCGACCAGGCCAGGGGGCGCGGCAGCGGCTCGGCGATGTCGCCGATGCGGTTGATCAGCACCTCCAGCGACGACGGGTCGAGGCGCACCGAGCAGTAGGTCAGGTCGTCGTCGTTGACCAGCACGAACTTCCCGCTCGGCACGCCGGTCAGCTCCGGCACCTCGGTGCGCTCGGCGGCGTCGACGTCCAGTTCGACCCGGTGCGTGCGCACCAGCTTGCCGTCCACGTCGTCGTAGACGCCGACCGCCAGCCGGTGCACGCGGCGCTCACCGGCCCCGGGCTCGGCGCCCTCCTGCACCACCGCGAACGAGGCGAAGGCGCCGTCCTCGGCGATCTCGAAGTCGGGGCGCAGGATGTTCAGGCCGGTGGTCTTCAGCCACTGCGCACCCCAGCCGGACAGGTCGCGGCCGGAGGACTTCTCCAGCGCGCCGAGCAGGTCGTCGAAGGTGGCGTTGCCGTAGGCGTGCTCGGCGAAGTACTCGCGCAGGCCCGCCAGGAACGGCTCGAGGCCCACATAGGCCACCAGCTGCTTGAGCACGCTGGCGCCCTTGGCGTAGGTGATGCCGTCGAAGTTCACCTCCACCGCGGCCAGATCGGGGATGTCGGCGGCGATCGGGTGCGTGGAGGGCAGCTGGTCCTGGCGGTAGGCCCAGGACTTCTCCACATTGGCGAAGGTGGTCCACGCGCTGGTGTACTCGGTGGCCTCGGCCTGGCACAGCACCGAGGCGAAGGTGGCGAACGACTCGTTGAGCCACAGGTCGTCCCACCACTTCATGGTGACCAGATCGCCGAACCACATGTGGGCCATCTCGTGCAGCACGGTCTCGGCGCGGCGCTCGTAGGAGGCGCGGGTGACCTTGGACCGGAACACGTAGTCCTCGAGGAAGGTGACCGCGCCCGCGTTCTCCATCGCGCCCGCGTTGAACTCCGGCACGAACAGCTGGTCGTACTTGCCGAAGGCGTACGGCACGCCGAAGTTGCGGTGGTAGAAGCCGAAGCCCTGCTTGGTCTCGGTGAACAGCCGCTCGGCGTCCATGTGCTCGGCCAGCGAGGCGCGGCAGTACAGGCCGAGCGGGATCTCGCCGTGCTCGTCGCGGTAGGTGTCGGTCCATCTGGCGTAGGGACCGGCGATCATGGCGACCAGGTAGGTGCTCATCCGCGGCGTGGTGGCGAAGGTGTGCGTGGCCACGGCGCCGTCGTCGGTGCGTTCGCCCGCGCCGTTGGAGACCACCTGCCAGTCCAGCGGGGCGGTGGCGGTGATGTCGAAGGTGGCCTTGAGGTCGGGCTGGTCGAAGCAGGCGAACATGCGCTTGGCGTCGGCGGTCTCGAACTGCGAGTACAGGTAGACGTTGCCGTCGGCCGGGTCGACCATCCGGTGCAGGCCCTCGCCGGTGTGCGAGTACTCGCAGTCGGCCTCGACCACCAGCTCGTTGCGCTCGGCCAGGTCGGGCAGGGGGATGCCGGTGGATTCGTCGTAGTCGCCGATGTCCAGCGCGACGCCGTTGAGCACCGCCGAGCGGACCCGGGCCGCGACGATGTCGACGAAGGTGCTCGCGCCCGGCCGAGCGGTGAAGGTGACGGTGGTGCGCGAGCCGAAGGTGGTCGTCCCCTCGGACTGCTCGGTGAGGTCGAGTTCGATGCGGTAGTTCTCGACGGCGACCGTCGCGGCGCGCTCGATCGCCTGGTCGCGGGTGAGATTCGGGGCGGACATGGAACTCCTTCGCTCTTCGACGAACACGGCACGAACGGTTCGCGCGGCGGCGGCGCCCGGCCCGGGCCCGTGCACGCGGACTGTCGGCCCAACCCTATCGGCCCGGGGCGGGCCCGCGCCGCCGGTGAAAGCCCGGCGGTATTGTTTGCCTGCCCGGTAGCCGGGCGGCAACCCACGGATTCGGAGGCTCGACGGTGAAGCATGTGCACGCCGGGAAGGTGCGTGACCTGTACGAGGACGGCGACACCCTGCTGCTGGTCGCCTCGGATCGGGTCTCGGTGTACGACGTGGTGCTGCCGACGCCGATCCCCGGCAAGGGCGCGCTGCTGACCCAGCTGTCGAACTGGTGGTTCGAGTTCTTCTCCGACATCCCCAATCACGTGGTCTCGGCCGTGGACGTGCCCGAGGAGTTCCGCGGCCGCGCCGTGCGGGTCAAGCCGCTGCGGATGCTGGCGGTGGAGTGCATCGCCCGCGGGTACCTGACCGGCTCCGGCCTGAAGGAGTACCAGGCCACCGGCACCGTGTCCGGGGTGGCCCTGCCGCCCGGCCTGCGCGACGGCGACAAACTGCCCGAGCCCGTCTTCACCCCCACCAGCAAGGCCGCCGAGGGCCACGACGAGCCGATCACCTTCGACGACGTGGTGAACCAGGAGGGCCGCGAGGTCGCCGAGGCGCTGCGCGAGCGCACCCTCGAGATCTACCGCCGCGGCGCCGAGCACGCGGCGAGCCGGGGCGTCATCATCGCCGACACCAAGGTCGAATTCGGCTGGGACGGCGATGTTCTCACCCTCGGCGACGAGGTGCTCACCTCCGACTCCTCGCGCTTCTGGCCCGCCGACCAGTGGCAGCCCGGCCGCCCGCAGCCCTCCTTCGACAAGCAGTTCGTCCGCGACTGGGCCACCTCCACCGGATGGGACAAGGAGCCCCCCGGCCCCGAGGTGCCCGCCGAGATCGTCGAGGCCACCCGCCGCAAGTACCAGGAGGCCTACGAACTCATCACCGGCCGCGCCTGGAGCTGACCCCCGGCTGCCCGGCCGCTCGGCCGTCCGGCAGCCGCTCGCGCACCAGCTCGCGCAGCGCGGCCCGGTCCGGCTTGTTCGTCCGGCCGCCGACCGGAATCCGATCCACCAGCACGATGTCGTCGGGCACGGCGGTGGTGTCGATCACCTGCGGCAGCCGGGCCCGCAGCCGCGCGACGACATCCCCCGCGCCCGGTTCGGCGACGACGGCGAGCACGATCCGCTCGTCGCCGATCTCGTCCGGCAGGCCGACCATGATCGCCTCGCGCACCCCGTCGATCGCGGCGATCACCGGCTCGTACAAGCCGGGGTAGATGTTGGTCTTGCCACGGATCATCATGTCCTTCTTGCGCCCGGTGAGCACGAGCTGCTCGCCGTCCCAGCGCGCGAGATCGCCGGTGGCGATCTCGGTGAGCGGCGGCGCGCCCAGGTAACCGCGGCACAGATTGGGGCCGGACAGCACGAGTTCACCGTCGTCGGCGATGCGCGCGCGCACGCCCCGCACCGGAGCGCCGAGCAGATCTCCGTCGTGCGCGAGTTTCGCGGTGTCGTTCGCGACCGCCACCGGCAGGATCTCCGTCATCCCGTAGATCGCCAGGAACTCGACGCCGGGCAGTGACATACGCGCCCGGCGCAACAGCGCCGAGGTCACCGGCGCGCCGCCGAGCGCCACCTGCCGCAGTCGCGACGGCACGGGCACGGCCCCGGCCTCGAGCGCGTCGAGGGCGACGGCGAGATCGGCCGGGGTGTAGAAGGCGTGCGTCGCGCTTCCCAGATTCCGGGTGAACCGGACGGGGTCGACGTGGGTGCCGAAGCGCGGATAGCGTGGCACGGCCCACCGTGCCCCCGCCATCAACGCGGGCAACCCCATCATCAACTGCTCGGTGTGAAGGAAGGCGCCGGGCGCGAGAGTCGTCCGGCCGCCCATCGCGCTCAACCCGGCGCTCAGCGACGCCCGGGTGTGCACCACGGCCTTGGGTTCGTCGGTGGTCCCCGAGGTGAACACGATCAACGCCTCGGCGTCGGGATCCCCGGCCGGGAGGGTGCCACCGCGCGCCCCGCCGGTGAAGCGCCGCAACGGGATCGATCCGGGCGGTGTCCCAGGCAACCACACCCCGCTGTGGATGTGGCGGACGTCGAGGGCGCCGAAGCGCGGCAGCCGCAGCCCCTTCGCGCGCCCCACCCGGGCCAGCGGCCCGCTCACCGCGTACAGCAGCGATTCCGTCGCCGCCCACGCCGGTCGCACCTGGCGGACCCTGGCGTCGAAGAGCTCCGGCCCCACGCCGGGGTCGACGAACACGATCGTCCCGCCCGCCGCGATCGTCCCGAAGATCAGCAGCACCGACGGCACGCTCGGCCGGATCGAGAACAGCATCCGATCGCCCGGCGCGAACCCGGCCTCGCCGAGATCGCGCGCCACCCGGCCCACCGCACGCACCAGCTCCCGGTAGGTCAGCGCCCGCGCACCGACCGCGCCGAGGGCAGAGGCGTCCGGGATGCGTTCGGCCTGCGCGGCGAGCCCGTCGAGGAAGTCGGTCACCGTATGTCGACCACCTCGGGCCGGTATCGGTGATCGGCGTACCACGCGAGCGTCTTGCGGATACCCCAGGCGCGCACCCGCCGGTTCGAGCCGTACACCCGCACGTCGCGGCGCAACCCGTAGTCGGTGGTGAGGGTGCGCACCGCGTTGACCAGCGCCCTGTCCTCGTGCAGGTCCTCGATCGCGGTGCGGGGGAAGCCGCCGGCGGCCACATACAGCTCGGCGGTGATCGCCATGTTGCATCCCGGTGTCATCACGTACGGTCCGAGATATCTCGGGTCCCGGTTGCCGGGGCGTACCTTGCCGAAGAACGAGGCCACCTCGAGCGCCACGGCGACGATCGTGCGGTCGAGCCACGACACGCCCTCGTCGGTGCGCGGGATCAGCTGGCCGCTGACCAGGCGCAGCCTGGAAGCGAACCCGTCCTTGATCCGCCGTGTCCAGTCGGGCGCGGGCAGGCAGTCCGCGTCGGTGCGCGCGAGGTGGGTCGCGCCGTGGGCGATCGCGTACCGCATGCCGGTGTCGGCGGCGGCGCCGGTGCCCTTCTGCGGCTCGTGGATCACCACGATGGGCGGCACCGGATGCGCCGAGGCGAACTCCCTGACCACTTCAACGGTGCGGTCGGTGGAATTGTTGTCGACCACCACGACGGTGAAGTCGGTGTCCTCCTGCGCCGCGATCGCCTCCAGGGTTCTGCCGATGCCGCGCTCCTCGTCGAAGGCGGGGATCACCACCCAGAGCGCGTCCGATCCGCTGTCGTTCACCTGTCCTCCGGTCTGTCCTCCGGTCCGGTCGTCACCGCACACCGGCTCCACGGTAGGTCACGGCCGCCGCGGTGGGGCCGCCGTCGGCGGCGACCCACAGCAGCGGCCGGTCGGTCAGCCCGGCCTCGCGCGCCGCCACGAAGGCGGCGGTCAACGCGGAGGTGTGCGCGTCCCCCTCGAAGGCATCGGTCACCACCGCGCCGACGCCGAGCTCGGCGGCCAGCACCGCCCCGCAGACGCGCCCCCGCCCACCCACCCACCCCACCACCACATCACGGGCCCACCCCCCCCCCGCCCCGCCAAAGCCCGCCCCCCCCGCCCCGCTCCGAGAACTAA
>NZ_JARWRU010000355.1 GCF_029867845.1 Nocardia farcinica
CCCCGCCCCCGCCGGGGCGCGCGCCCGCGTCCGCCTCCCGCTGCCCGCCCCTCCGCTCGCCGTGTGGCTCGCCGCCGCGACGCTGGCGCTGGCCGCGCTGGCCGCGCTCGCCCCCGACCTGCTGGCAGGCGGCGACCCGCTGCACACCGACCTGCCCGCCGCGCACCGGCCGCCCTCGCCCGCCCACCCGCTGGGCACCGACCAGCTCGGCCGCGACGTGTTCACCCGCATCGTGCACGGCGCGCGGCTGTCGCTGCTCATCGGCGTCGCCGCGACGGCGCTGGCGGTGGCGATCGGGGTGGGCCTCGGCTTGGTCGCGGGCATCGGCGGCCGGTTCGTGGACGCGGTGGCCTCGCGGGTGTTCGATCTGCTCGGCGCCTTCCCCGAGATCCTGCTCGCCCTGGTGCTGATCGCCTTCACCGGCACCGGGACCGCGAATCTGGTGCTGGCCATCGGCATCGCCGCCGCACCCCGTTTCGCCAGGGTGATGCGCGCGGAGACCAGAGCGGTGCGCGGCAGCGAGTACGTCGCCCAGGCCGGTCTGCTCACCCGCTCCCGACCGCGCGTGGTGGTGCGCCACATCCTGCCCAACGCGCTGCGCTCGCTGCCGGTCGTGATCACCCTCGGCCTCGGCACCAGCATCCTCGGCGCCGCCGCCCTCAGCTTCCTCGGTTTCGGGCCACAGCCGCCGGAACCCGAATGGGGCTCGATGCTGGCCGAGGCGCACGGCGACCTGCGCGTCGCCTGGTGGTCGGTGGCCTTCCCCGGCGCGGCCGTCACCGTCGTGGTGCTGGCCACCACGGTGCTCGGCCGTTACGCCGGCCACCGCTTCGAACGAAGGGCACAGCCATGACCCTCGCCCACGGCCGCAAGGCCGCCACCGCCGGGCCTGTCACGGATGCCCGCCCGTGCGCCGACCGCCGCGTCCCCGCCGCGATCCAGGCCGACGCCGCGCACGCCGGGCCCGGTGGCGATGTCGCCGACCCCGCTCGGGTGGTGTCCGAGGTCGTGCTCCGGGTGCGCGGCCTGCGCGTCGGCTTCCGCGGCGGGGCGGCCGATGTCGTCGACGGCGTCGACCTGGAGCTGCGGCGCGGCGAAATCCTCGCCATCGTGGGCGAATCCGGCTCGGGCAAGTCGGTGACCACCCGCAGCCTGGTCGGATTGGCCGGGGCGGGGGCGCGCGTGCGCGCCGAGACCTTCGAGCTGTTCGGCGAACCAGCCCTCGGCCGGTCCGAGCGGCAGTGGCGGCGGCTCAGGGGCAGCAGGATCGGCCTGGTCTTCCAGGACGCGCTGGTGGCGCTCGACCCGCTGCGCACCGTCGAGGCCGAGATCGGCGAAGCCTTGCGGGAGCTGCCCCGCGCCCGCCGCGCCGCCCGCGTCGAGGAACTGCTGACCTCCGTCGGCATCGCCGATCCGGCGATCCGTAAGCGGCAGCGCTCCTTCCAGCTGTCGGGCGGTCAACGTCAGCGCGCGCTCATCGCCTCGGCACTGGCCCGCGACCCGGACATCCTCATCGCCGACGAACCGACCACCGCGCTCGACGTCACCGTCCAGGCGCAGGTGCTCGACCTGCTGGTCCGGCAGGTCGCGGGCGGGCGCGCGATGATCCTGGTCAGCCACGATCTGGCGGTGGTGGCCGCGGTCGCCGACCGCATCGCGGTCATGCGGGCAGGCCGGATCGTCGAGCAGGGGCAGGCCGAGCGGGTCATCACCGATCCCCGGCACGAGTACACCAGGCAATTGCTCGACGCGGTGCCGCGCGGTTGCGCCGGGGCCGGCCCGCCCGCCACGGCCGCGCCGCTCCTCCCCGCCACCCGGCTCACCAACTACTATCGCCTGGGCGGGCCGGGGGGGGGGGCGGGGG
>NZ_JARWRU010000356.1 GCF_029867845.1 Nocardia farcinica
TTTGGGGGCTTTTTGCCGGGGCGGGGCGGTTTTGGGGCCCCCCCCCCCTTTCCCCCCCCCCCCCCCCCCGGGGGGGGGGGGGGCGGGGGCCTCGAGTCGAAAAGAGCTGTCGGAAGCTACTTTTCAATCACCGATCTGCACTACTTGGCCGCAGCCTTGGCCTCGCGGCGACGGCGGTGCAGGATGGGCTCGGTGTAGCCGTTGGGCTGCTTGGTGCCCTCGAGGATCAGCTCCTTGGCGGCCTGGAAGGCGATGCTGCCCTCGAAGTCCGGCGCCATCGGGCGGTAGTTCGGGTCGCCCGCGTTCTGCCGGTCCACGACCGGGGCCATGCGCTCCAGGCTGGCCACCACGTCCTCGGCGGTGACGACGCCGTGGCGCAGCCAGTTGGCCATGAGCTGGCTGGAGATGCGCAGGGTGGCGCGGTCCTCCATGAGCGCGACGTCGTTGATGTCGGGCACCTTGGAGCAGCCGACGCCCTGGTCGATCCAGCGCACCACGTAGCCCAGGATGGACTGCGAGTTGTTGTCCAGCTCCTGCTGCTTCTCCTCGGCCGACCAGTTCGGGTCGGCGGCCAGCGGGATCTCCAGGATCTGGTCGACGGTCGCGCGCGGGCCGCCCTTGGCGATCTCGGTCTGCCGCTTGAACACATCCACCAGGTGGTAGTGGGTGGCGTGCAGGGTGGCGGCGGTCGGCGAGGGCACCCACGCGGTGTTGGCGCCCGCCTTCGGGTGACCGATCTTCTGGGTCAGCATGTCGGCCATCAGGTCGGGCATGGCCCACATGCCCTTGCCGATCTGCGCCTTGCCGGACAGGCCGGTCAGCAGGCCGGTGTCGACGTTCCAGTCCTCGTAGGAGGCGATCCACTGCTGGGCCTTCATGTCGGCCTTGCGGACCATCGGCCCGGCCTCCATGGAGGTGTGGATCTCGTCGCCGGTGCGGTCGAGGAAGCCGGTGTTGATGAACACCACGCGGTCCTTGGCGGCCGCGATGCAGGCCTTGAGGTTGACCGTGGTGCGGCGCTCCTCGTCCATGATGCCGACCTTGAGGGTGTGGCGCGGCAGGCCGAGCACGTCCTCGACGCGGTCGAACAGCTCGTTGGTGAAGGCGACCTCGTCGGGGCCGTGCATCTTCGGCTTGACGATGTAGACCGAGCCGGTGCGGCTGTTCTTCAGCGCCACGTCCTCGCGCAGCGAGTGGCGGGCGATCAGCGAGGTGATCAGGCCGTCCATGATGCCCTCGGGCACCTCGTTGCCCTCGGCGTCGAGGATGGCGTCGGAGGTCATCAGGTGACCGACATTGCGCACGAACAGCAGCGAGCGGCCGTGCAGGGTCAGCTCCGAACCGTCGAGCGCGGTGTAGACGCGGTCGGGGTTCATGGTGCGGGTGAACGTCTTGCCGTTCTTGGAGACCTCTTCGGCCAGCGTGCCGGTCATCAGGCCGAGCCAGTTGTGGTAGCCGAGCACCTTGTCCTCGGCGTCGACCGCGGCGACCGAGTCCTCGAAGTCCATGATGGTGGTGACGGCGGACTCGAGCACGATGTCCTTGATGCCCGCGGTGTCGGTGCTGCCGATCGGCGACTCGGGATCGATCTGGATCTCGATGTGCAGGCCGTTGTGCTTCAACAGAACCGCGGTGGGGTTCTCCGGGTCGCCCTGGTAGCCCACCAGTTGCGAGGGATCTGCCAGGCCGATCTCGGTGCCGTCCTCCAGGCCGACCTCGAGCTCGCCGTCGACGATCTTGTAGGAGGTCGAGCCGACGTGCGAGCCGGTGATCAGGGTGACGGCGTCGTCGAGGAAGTTGCGCGCCCACTCGATGACCTTGTCGCCGCGGACCCGGTTGTAGCCGGAGCCCTTCTCGGCGCCGCCGGTCTCCGGGATCGCGTCGGTGCCGTAGAGCGCGTCGTAGAGCGAACCCCAGCGCGCGTTGGCGGCGTTGATCGCGAAGCGCGCGTTCATCACCGGCACGACCAGCTGCGGGCCCGCGGTGGTGGCGATCTCGGCATCGACGTTGTCGGTGCCGATGGTGAAATCGGCAGGCTCGGGCCGTAGGTAGCCGATCTCGGTCAGGAACTCCTTGTAGGCGGCCTTGTCGTAACCGGCGCCGGGGTTCTCGGCATGCCAGGCGTCGAGCTTGCCCTGGATCTCGTCGCGCTCGGCCAGCAGGGCGCGGTTGCGCGGAGCCAGATCGTTGATCACCTGCTCCGCACCGGCCCAGAACGCGGCGGAATCTACGCCGGAGCCGGGCAGTGCCTCGTTCTCGATGAAGTCGTGGAGAACCCTGGCCACCTGGAGCCCGCCGACCTGAATCCGCTCTGTCATCTACTGCCTCATTTCCGAGAACCGGGTGGGAAAGGACGGGATCCATA